>CAZIXB010000074.1:0-7482 GCA_964543205.1 uncultured Victivallales bacterium | reverse complement strand
CCGCCTCGTAGCGGTAGCGCACAGTCTGACCCGGCGGCGTACGCAAGCGGGTCTCGGTCGAGACTTTCGGGTCGTCCGTCTTGCCGCGCGGCCACGGCGGCCTTGACATCGTCGCCGCCGGGCAGCCATGTCGGCTCAAAGGCCTGTGCAACCGTGTTGTAGAGAAATAGAAGCGTAGCCGCTGCCGTTAATGTGTAAAGTGTGCTCACAGGTCTCATTGTGAGTTTCTCCTTAATTCTCCGCTAACCCTCATATCTCACAGGATTCCGTAGCGAAAACGCGAAAACCGGTTCACAAATACTTGCTCTGCCGCAAGCGCTCAGACCAATTGCTTAGCGCCATATTGTGGGTAATGGGCAAGGTTAGCCTGACTTATTCGCCCATTTGACAGGTAAGCTTCTTGCCATGCGGATATGCGCTTCGTGACTCGCCTTCCCGCATATCCTACCGCAAAACAATCACTGTGCCGGCGGGAGGCAGTCCATATCGAATCATCACGATGCCCGAACCGCCATCTCCTCCCTGGTTGTTTCCAGTGTTATTCCATCCGGCGCCGCCGCCGCCCGTATTGCCCATAGCATTTCGCACCGTATAAACCCCGGAAACACCGTTTCCGCCGCCGCCTTTACCGCCGGTACCATCATCACCGGCGCCGCCGCCGGCAAACCAGGCTTCTCCATTGATGATCTCACCGTAGTTCTCGCCAAAAAGCGCAACGAAAGAATAAGTCACATCGTCGATTGTTACTTCGTTGAGTCCATCGCCTCCGTGAATGCCGTCGCCGTGTGCTCCGGCTCCTCCTCCACCATATGAGTTAGTCGCGCCGTCGTTTCCCCAGCCATACTTCCCGGAATCTCCCGACTGCTCCGGCTGCAATCCTTGACCGCCAGTACCCCATTCATCCCCTTTACTCGCGCCACCTCCGGAACCGCCATCCTGGCCATGCTGACCTCCGTCGTCGCCACGAGATCCGCCGCCGCCGCCGCCAAGCGCCGTCAGAGAAAATGCGGTGGAATCCTCACCATTCTCTCCCGGATCCGATCCAATTTGCGGGCCGTCTTTTGTCCCCACCCCGCCGGCGCCTACCACGATATCATAGCTGCCATTGGTCACGACCAAAGCAGGCCGGAAGATAAGTCCACCCGCTCCACCACCGGCGCCCCGGGCCCAAGTGGCATTTGCTCCGCCGGCGCCGCCGCCGCCGCCGACAATCACAACGTCGATTTTCAGATCAGCAGATGCGGCAAACGTATTGGTGCCCGGCGTGGTAAAAACATGCACGGCATAATCCGTCCCGCCAACCGTGTTGGTAAACACATGATCTCCGCCCGTGGCAGCAATAAATTGTCCCGCCTGCACAGTTCCAGTACCTGACAAAATCATCGCTACCAATACTGCCGTTTGCGCTGCCAGCCTTGCTGATTTCTTCATGTTGCCTCCATACCTTCATTTAATATTATTCACACTTCAGATCAAAAAGCCAAGCGCTCCTCTTTCAGCGCAAAACATGCCACGCATGTTAAAAAACACTTTGTCCGACGGTGTAAACACATTACGCTACCTCCGAACAACTTACGACCTGATTGGCTTTTTTTATGAATAGATCAGCCTAATGCCTGAAAGTCATTATTGTATCATATATCCGGGGAAGCAAGGTTAAACACATCTGTCTGGTTACCCAAGGTTCATCAGCCAGGCACGGGAAAGAAACTTTTTCCGATCGTTGTCAATCCCCTATCCTTTGGCACGATTTAAGCCATAGTTGTTTGCATTCAATCAGAAAAATCCATAATAACGCTTTTGCCCGCGGACGTTCCCCTGGGCAGATCCACCTTGATGTCCGTTTGCCCTCGCTCGTCGTTCCATTCCGCCTTCCAGCCTTTCCCGTTTCCGCTGAGTTTCATATCGAGCGATACCTTCATCCGGGCAAGTTTTGCGGTCGGGTCGGCCACCGCAAGCCGCCGAACGCGTCCGTTCTCCATACGGCAGAGCGCCAGACCGGGCCGCGCAAGATCAAGCCGCGGCCCGTTCGGGATAGACATAACTCCAGCTTCGTGAAAAATCCCAAAAGCAAAACCCAGCCCGGCATGCGCCACTGCCTGCAGTTCAGACGTATTGCTCAGGATTCGAACCGGCGGCGCGGCCACGTAGGCGTCCACCTCTTTTGGCTTCAGGCCGGGAACCACAAGATAGGCATAGTCAGCATTTTCCGGGGCCGTTCCATGATCGATCCAGAGCATAAAGCGATCTTTCTGAACTGTCGCGCCGCGAGCCCATGCCTGACGGGTAATTCTCCACCATGAGCCCTTGGCTTTGTCGTTCTTTAGCCGCACATCGGCTTCCTCGTTGAAAATATAGGCCACTTGGTCATGCCAGACAACACGCGGTTTCCGCAATTTATGCTCACCGCGCGGAACGACGCGCGCGCCTTGCGCGTCCAGAGCCACTATCCGGCCGTTCAATAAAGACTGATTAACAGTAGTGGCCACCGGGTGCGTTTCGCCCGACCGGATGCCGGCGCCAAGACAAACATATTCACGATCAAAGAAAAACCAGGCCTTTTTCGCCTTCAGATCGTCCAGCGGGCTGTCAAAATCAAAAACCGCGGCCCCGTAGATCCCGTCGGAAACACCGCCGACAAAATCGGTTCGCCCTGCTTGCTGAATCTCATTAGGATGCGGCATTCCTTTCTTCTGGACAACAGTAGTCCCTGGGATTTTCCGCCAATCATACACTGGGAATATGTTCCTGTATTCCTGTCCTGTGCGAATCAGAAAATTGGCGCCGTCCGCAAGGTAGTGATTCTGCAGTCCCTCTTCATTGTACGCCATTTCCATGCTCCGGTTGCGCTTGGAATACATACGGACGGATGTGAAATATTCTGGGCGCTGATGCGTCTGGTAGGCAGAACGCCAGAAATACTTGTTGAACCTATAGTCAGGCGCCCTTTCCTCCCGGCGCACGGCAATGAGTTCCTTAAGTTCATCGCGGCGGTACGATGAAATTTCCATCAGCATCAGCGGAACGGCTGCGCCCATCTCGCCCGTGCGCCGCCGGCTGATTCCCCGGTTCTCTTGCTGCGGGTCTATAAAGTGGCCATGCGCCATTGATTTGGCGATGCCGTCCAGGTAGAAATCGATCATAAGCTTTTGCTTGTTTTCCGGAAACTCGAATGCCGTTCCGGCAACCTTTCGCGCCATCCTCGCGGAATCGCGGATATATGCGATCCCATACGTCAGAGTCGAGGTTACGTGATCGTTACGGTGCTGATAACTCATATCCGCCTGAACCCCGCGTTGACTGGTAACATGAACCGCTTTCGACATCACCTCGATAGCGCGTCTCATTGCTTCGGGATCCCTTTTCACTAACGCCATTTTTGCAATTATGCCCGCTATCCGGCTGCGGTCAGCGCCAGACCTCGCCCAGCGGCTTTTCATGTTGGCGCGATCCGCGATGGCATAAGCTTTCTTCTGTTGAGCGTCAGACAGCTCCTCGTTCATTAATAGCAGTACGCTGCTCAAGTCGCGCGGTGTTGAGATGATATTTTTATACCAGTTCTTACACTGGAAATCGCGCTCCAGCCAGAAATCGAGGGCCGCCAACACCGCGGAGCGAACGGATGCTCTGCCCCGGAAGGCCGAGCCGGGATGGCGATACGCCGCGCTAAGCGTCAACATATTAGCCCAGTGCCGGTCATGCTCCCAACCCGTGTTGGATACATCTTTGTAATTAATATCCGGCCAGCTCCCGTTATCACTCAAAGTGGAAAGCAACTCGCGCACTTCAGACGCATCAGGTGCGGTTTCGAGCAAATCGGATATAAACCGCCTTCTAACAACAGTAATGTCTTCCGTCTCAGCGCGGATCTCCGCCCCGGACGTCAATGGCAAAACCAAAACCAACAAAGCCAACGCTCTTTTCAATCTTACTGATATAGTCAAATCATAATCCTTCTTTTGTTTACAAAATTCATAATCAAGCAACACTCGAAGCTTACCGTGTGCAATACATCGGCAAAAAATTATAACGACTGTTTCAAGACTTCCCGACAAGCGGCCATGGAGTCGCCCCGAACACTGGGAAGCGGCAGGCGCGTGTTGCTACGAATCGGCAGACCCTGATCCTGAAGTCCTTGTTTCAATGCCGCAAAGAAATTGCCTGTGGCCGCCATGGCGCGGATAAGGGCTATAGCGCTGGCCTGTGCAGCTTGAGCTGTCTCCATATCGCCGCATTCGAAGGCTGCTATCAGTTCTAAGTAAAGCGGCGAGGCCAGGGCGAACGTAGAACCTGTGGCCGCCCGCGCTCCCATTGACCAGGCGGCAAGCAACATTTCGTCGCGGCCCCACAGCAGATCGTAGCGTCCGTTCTCCAGGCGCGAGGCTTCCATGAAATCGGCCAGCGTTTCGTATGTGTACTTGACTCCAGCCAGATTCGGTATGCGCGGTTCAGCCGCTTCAAGAAAACGCGTCACACTCAAGACCGTGCCGGTAAAAGCCGGCATGTAATAGAAATAAAACGGCAAATCCGGAACCGCCGCCGCCACCTGTTCACACCATTGCGTTACGCCCTCAATCCCTGCGGGTTTGAAAAAGCTCGGAGCCACTGCTGCCACGGCATCAGCGCCTGTCTCACGCGCATGACGAGCGAGTCTTTTTGCGTCTTCCAGACAATTGTGTCCAACATGCGCGAACAGTTTTCGGTCGGCGGGCAGAACGCGCCGCCACTCCGACAAGCACTTTTCCCGTTCTTCTACCGTCAGCGACATGCCTTCGCCGGTCGTCCCATTGACGAAAACACCCGCGCACCCTATCCGGCACAAATGCTCAGCCAAAGGCCCTATCGCCTTAAAGTCCACGCTCCCGTCTTCCCGGAATGCCGTGGGCACGGCGGAAATCAATCCTGTTGTTCTCATAACGCCTCCATTAAATTGACGGCCGAATTTATTTTTGACTATAATGCAGGGTAGCTGTATATCTCGATCGGTATCAAGACGAAAACCGGGAGAAGGGAGAGCATCTCTCTTATGTGGCAATAAGGCGCACAGACTGCCTCACCCCTAATAATCATAATCATAATCATAATCGTAATCGTAATCGTAATCGTAATCTTGCCATCAGACTGCATTGTCGGTAAATTTTGATCATGAAGACAGCGTTTAATCACGAAAACCTGGATGTTTACCAAAAGTCCATCCGTTTTGTCTGCTGGGTTGATCAATTGCTCCTGAAAATTCCCAAGACGCTTGCCGTACACAATCAGCTCGACAGGGCCTCGACATCTATTCCTCTTAACATAGCAGAGGGTAATGGCAAATACACGGATGCAGACCGCTGTCGTTTTTTTGATATTGCGCGTGGATCCGCGTTGGAATGTGCTGCTTGTCTTGACGTGCTTGTTGCAAAAAATCAAATACACCGGGCTGACACAGGCAAAGTCATGCTGACAGAAATTGTTTCAATGCTGGTTGGACTTATTCGCCACACATCTTCACATCGAGTTCATGAACGACCAGGGGAGTATAGCTCAAGCCAATCGGAAACAGCCGATTGGGATTACGATTAAGATTACGATTAAGATTCGAAGAGCGCCTGGCAGAAATGCCATGCGCCTTCGAGAAGGCAGGTCAACGAACGATGACATCAACACCTCAACGCAATAGCATACCCTTTGATCGTCCCGTAAACGATACGGGAAACGCAAATATGATTGCGGCCCGTAAGAAGGCGGCCCGACGGAGCCGCCGTCTTATCATGAACAGCGACGCCAACGATTTAAAGAGTATCGCCGCCGATCAGCCTGTTACGCGGGATTTGTTTCTGAGCACGCGCACCGCCCCGCTCGCAGGCAGCCATGTCGATGCGGTATTTTACTGTACGGGCGTTTTCAACCACTACACGCACCGCAGCGACGTCTCAGAATTGCTAGACAATAACCAATGCGCGGCCCGTCGTGTGCACGAACTGATTCCTCTCGGAACCGATTCGTTGGAAACGATCGTAAACTTCTGTCACGGGCACGATATGGAAGCTTTCTGGTCCATGCGCATGAACGACACGCATGATTCCAATCCCGCCGCAGAGTTTCTGATTACGGACTGGAAACGGCGGCATCCCGACTGGCTGGTCGGCAAGTCCGGAGTCGAGTATCCCTACGCCTGCGGACGCTGGTCCGCCGTCGACTACGGGATTCCCGAGGTACGGGAAAAGGTGTACAACATTCTTGAGGATGTGGCCTCGCGCTACGATGTCGACGGGTTGGAACTGGATTTCTTCCGGCACCCTGTCCTGTTCAGGCAGCAGTTAACGGGAGAACCTGTGACTACCGAGCACAGTGCAATGATGACCGACCTGATCCGGCGCGTTCGGGCTATGGCCGACAATGTCGCCGCAAAACGCGGTAGGCCGCTGTTGCTTGCCATGAGAGGGTTCGATTCGATCGGATTCTCGAAAGCTATCGGCATCGACCTGGAACGCTGGCTCGAAGAGGGCCTGATTGATATTTTCACGGCCGGAGGCTATTTCAAGTTCGAACCGTGGCAGAACCTGGCCGCCATGGGAATGCGTTATGAGGTTCCGGTATACGCCGGATTCACGTCCAGGCGCATCGCGGGCGGCGGCCAGCCGGAAGCAGCATCAGAGCTGGAAATATGGCGGGGTGAAGCTCTCGCGGCATGGCAGGCAGGGGTAAACGGGATCTATACCTTCAATCGCTTTAATCCCCATGATCCACTTTTCCGCGAGCTTGGCGATCCGAAATTACTGGCAACCCTCCCCCGTAAAGATCAAGAGACCTACGTGGCGCCTATCTGGTCGCGTCCCGAACGATGGGTCAAAGACGGGGACCGGTTTGTTCGGGCAATTGGTCCGGGGACTTGAGTCGCATTTGCTTGTCTACAGCCGTTGGATATATGATTCTCGTCAGGAGCATTGTTAACCCGCGCATCTTTATCCCGATCTTTGTCATTCCCCGATCTTTATCCCGATCTTTATCCCGATCTTTGTCATTCCCCTCTCGACAAAGATCGAGACAATGATCAAGACAATGATGCAGAGGACGAAGATCGAGACAATGATAAAGAATATCCTCTTCTATCCCCCGATCTTTATCCCGATCTTTATCCCGATCTTTGTCATTCCCTCCCTATCCTTGTCCCGATCTTTGTCCCGATCATTGTCTTTCCCCTATCCTTGTCCCGATCTTTGTCCCGATCTTTATCCCGATCTTTGTCATTCCCTCCCTATCTTTGTCCCGATCTTTATCCCGATCATTGTCTTTCCCCTATCCTTGTCCCGATCTTTGTCCCGATCTTTGTCATTCCCTCCCTATCCTTGTCCCGATCTTTGTCCCGATCATTGTCTTTCCCCTATCCTTTGGGACGATTTAAGCCATAACCCGCATATCTCACAAAACTCCTGCTGCGAGCCCGGATAGCGCCACTGCGACGACACGAATTGGCAAAACGCCAGATTGCAGTATGTC
>CAZIXB010000073.1:0-7662 GCA_964543205.1 uncultured Victivallales bacterium | reverse complement strand
TCCTTGCGCCATCTGAACAACAACGTTCCCGCATAAATTATCACAACTGCCGCACAAGGCCCCGCAAAGAGAAAGTCGCCGAATCGTGTATATAAGGTTCGGGTATCCTTTCGTTTTTTAAACTTTACACGGTAGGAATCTGTTCCTTCGAACAGGCCGATGCCAGGATCTTTCAATTCAAAGGCGTCGATTCTGCCAACGGGATCAATATGGCATGTTATCCCTGTATTAGCGCACCGGATTGCCGGAGTCCTGTTTTCCACGCAACGGAAAACACAGTGGCTCAAATGTTGTTCAGATCCGGCAGATCCGTCAAACCATGCGTCATTCGTCTGATTGACAAGCATTTCGGCGCCGTTAAGCACAGCATTTCGAGCTAAATAAGGAAAGACATCCTCAAAACAGATAAGAACGGAAAACTTCGCCTTGGATCCTCCTGGTTTAACTCCTTCAGTCCTGCTTCTGGCATTTTCTATTTCGCCGCTGTTCGTAATATCCAAGCCGCCTTCCGTCCCTTCTGTGGATGCCTCAGCGCTGCTCACGTCCAGTTCAAACACAACGCCTTTCTTTCCTGGAGTGCAACTCCATCCCAGGGGGGCAAAGCGTTTTACAAGAGGAACAACACTTTCAAGTGGAATGTATTCTCCGAAAGGCACCAAGTGCTTCTTTCTGTAGAAATTCTGAATATCTCCCGTCCTGTTGAAAAGAAATGAGCTATTGTAATACTGATTCTCGCCACCCCGGGGAACCGCTTCCATTGCGCCTGCGAGAATCGGCCCAAACTCACGGGCAAGATTTTTCACAAAATCCATCGCATACTCATCCCGGCAACTGGACTCGACCCCAAGGTAGCCGGGAACTGAAGTTTCAGGCCATATTACAAGGTCGGGTTTACCAATAGACGCAACCTGAGTATAATTTTCAAGCTTATCATATATATTCAAGACATAGTCAGGCCGCCGCGACCATTTTTTGTCCTGGGAAATGCCTGGCTGGACGCAGGTAATATGCGCTTCGGGTTCGCGCATCATATTCCGGTCGTTCATCCGGGCCATGCGCACCCCGAAAAACCAGAAAAAAAGCCATATTAACAACCCGACCATAAGCTCCAGATGCATCCCCCTGGAAGGTCCGCGGCTTCTGCAACGGACAATGATTCTTATTGTTGTCAAAGCTATTGCCGCGTTGACAAAGACCATCAGGCCTGACACAAGATACACCCCGCCTATCTCTGCGAATTGGATAAAGGCAATTTTCTGGTACTGGCTGACTCCCAGCCCGTTCCATGGAAAGCCTGAAAAAAGAACAGAACGGAAAAACTCCAGGCCTACCCAGAATGCGGTTACCGCCACCATGACACCGAGCCCGCAGACACTGGAGCGAAACCACCCTACACCTCCACCGTCGTCGCTCACCGGCCAACGTCTTATTGCATGTGAACTGAGCCATGCGAAAAAAGCAAAAAAGAGCGCGCAATAAAAGGATAGCGCAATCCATCCAAGCGCTACCATAGGCAAATAGCCCCAGGTATTATGAAGTGAAAGAAGCCATGAGAGGCTTATGAGCCAGAAACACAGACCAGTCAGCAGTCCCAGATAAAAACATTGTCCCGGCCTGCTCCACCGGCACAACAGCAAAAGTGGAATTAGACCAATCCATGCAGCCTCCGGGCTCTCAAAAGGGGGATATGCTGTTGCAAGAATGACACCGGTCGCGACTGACGCCAGAATGCGGGCAAAAACCGGCCACTGTATTTTCTTAATCTTCAATGCCATGTCCCTTACGCGGGTCTGCAGATCATGCGCCGCAGCATTTCTTGTATTTCCTGCCGCTTCCACATGGACATGGATCGTTCCGACCCACTTTCGGCTGCGACCTCCTTACCGTTGCCATTCCATTTGCGCCCCTTGACGGAATAGGGTCAATCTCATCTCCTCCAGAATGCGGCAAAAACTCCGCGCTAGCATTTCTGCCGCCAATAATGTTGTCGGCAGCTTCCCGGGGAGCCGCGTTCAGGGGGGAGACTTCATCATGAACCAGAGTCTGCGGAAGCGACTCCATAAACGTCCGGAACGTCTCAATAGATGTTGCGGATTTGAAAATAGCCGAACACACGTCGTTCTTGATGCTGGCCATGAGATCCTCGAACATCTGGTAGGCTTCCTTCTTAAATTCAATGAGAGGGTCGCGCTGCCCATAAGCCCTGAGTCCCACACCCTGCCGCAAAGCGTCCATGCCCCTCAGGTAATCCTGCCAGTGAGAATCAATCGCGTGCAGCAGGATCTGTCGCTCCAACATTTCAACACTATCCTGATCTTCAAGCGAAACTTTAAGGTCATAGGCGTTTTTTACTTTTGTATAAGCAATAGACGCAATCTTCTCGGCATCTTCCACACCTTTGAAATCCCGTTCCTCAACAGCGATCGGGAATGTAGTGCGAAGCCACTCCACAAAATCCCGATTTCCTTCCTCGCTTGCGCAGGCATTCTCAGCCTCGCCCTCTATCACGTCCTGCAGCAAGTCGTATATATGCTCCCTGACATTTTTCGAGCGAACAATGTCGCCCCGGAACTCATAAATAACGTCTCTTTGCGCGTTCATGACATCGTCGTATTCGAGAGTTCGTTTCCGAATTGAAAAATTCTGTTGTTCAACCTTTTTCTGAGCCGACTCAATAGAGCGGTTAAGCCACCGGTGTTCCAGTTCCTGACCCTCTTCCAGACCAAGCCTGCTCATGATCCCGCTGATCCTGTCGGAACCGAAAAGGCGCATAAGGTCGTCTTCCAGTGAAATATAGAAACGCGACGATCCTGGATCGCCCTGTCTCGCGCATCTTCCCCTCAATTGCCGGTCTACGCGTCTTGATTCATGTCGGGTCGTTCCGATTACATGCAGTCCGCATGGATTATTTTCAAGATGCTCACGAAGCGTCTCACCGTTCATTTTGCCTTCCAAGGACAGGTTGGATTCAACAACACTTCGATCAATTTTTACAACGCCCTGCTCAAGTTTGATATCAGTTCCCCTGCCTGCCATATTCGTGGCAATCGTTACCGCGCCCTTATGTCCGGCCCGCGATACAATTTCAGCTTCGCGCTCATGGTTTTTCGCGTTAAGAACATTATGCGGAATATTAGCTCGTTTGAGCATTCTGCTAATCAATTCCGAAACATCGACAGACACCGTTCCCACCAGCGTAGGCTGCCCTCTTTCATAGCACTGGCCTATTTCATTTACAATCGCCCTGTATTTCTCGCGCTGTGTCTTATAGATCACATCATTCCAGTCAACCCGCCGCACCGGCCTGTTGGTGGGGACAACCACAACATCCAAACCATAGATTTCGCTGAACTCCGACGCTTCGGTCTCGGCGGTGCCGGTCATTCCGGCTAGTTTGTCGTACATCCTGAAATAATTCTGTATGGTGATGGTAGCCAATGTCTGAGTCTCCCGCTCAATCTTTACACCTTCTTTGGCTTCCACCGCCTGATGCAATCCGTCGCTCCAGCGCCGACCCGGAAGAATCCGGCCCGTGAATTCGTCCACTATCAGCACCCGGTTCCCCTGCACGACATATTCTACGTCTTTCTCATAAATACAGTACGCGCGTATAAGCTGGTCCACATTGTGGATGCGCTCGCTCTTCTTTGTAAATGCTTCCTGCGCCTTCTGGCGTTTACGGTTTCTGGCGCTTTCATCCTGTGAATCGTCATTGTCAATATCCGCCATCTCGGTCGCTAGATCAGGCAGGACATAAGCCTCGGGATCGCCGGGACTCATCGCTTCGCAACCTTTCTCTGTCAGGTTCGCGTCATGTCCCTTTTCATCAATTGTGAAATATAACTCTTCTCTGAGGGCCCTGGCCTGATCCTTACGCATATCGGTAAGCATCATATTTTCCACGTTTTCATGCAGTTTGCGGACGGAAGGGTCTTCAAGAAGGTGCATGAGCTGCTTATTCTTCGGCATGCCGTGATAGGCCTGATATAGCTTGATCTGAGCCTGTTCGTTGTCTCCCTTTTCCAGCAGATCTTTCGCTTCATGGACAAGACTGTTGCAAAGCTTGCGCTGTTTTTTGACAAGACTTTCAACCTTGGGCTTCAATTCAAAATACTGATGCGAAGAAACAGGAGCAGGGCCGGAAATTATAAGAGGTGTTCTTGCTTCGTCAATCAGGATGCTGTCGACCTCATCTATAATAGCGTAATGATAGTCCCTCTGCACCTGCGAAGACGGCTCGTAGGCCATGCCGTTATCACGCAGATAATCAAATCCGAATTCGCTGTTGGTCCCATAAGTGATATCCATCGAATATTGCTCACGCCGTTCGTCCGAAGTCATCTGGTTCTGGATACACCCAACCGTAAGGCCAAGGTAGTCATAGAGAGCGCCCATCCAATTCGCATCTCTTCTCGCAAGATAGTCGTTCACCGTAACAACCTGCACATTCCGTCCGCAAAGAGCGTTCAGATAAACAGGCATTGTTGCAACAAGGGTTTTCCCTTCCCCTGTTGCCATTTCAGCTATTTTGCCCTGGTGCAGAACAATGCCACCCATCAACTGGACGTCAAACGGAACCATGTCCCATGTCATGTCATGGCCGCACACATTGATGTTCGAGCCGCAAAGTCTTCTGCACCCGTTTTTTACAACCGCAAACGCCTCGCACATCAGGTCGTCTTCCGTCTCCCCGTCGTTAATCCTCTGCCGGAATTCTTCGGTCTTCGCCCTGAATTCCTCCTCGGAGAGGGCCTGGTATTCAGCCTCTAATGCGTTGATCCTTTCAACAAGGGGCCGGAGATCCCGGATATCCTTCTCATGTTTTGTTCCAAAAATTTTCTTTAAAATTTTCTGCATCGCATTTTCCAAATTGCTTGTAATGTCCGCGGCAGCGTTTCTATGCCGACATACAAGGACCAGTTTTTACTCTGAACTTTTCATAAGATAATACAACGATCCACCGCGTTCCTCGCTTCTCACCAGGCCGGACGACACCAGTTCCGCAAGATATTTTGCCACCTCGTTTGGATGCAATCCGCTCACTACGGCTATATCTTCTGCAGTGCACGGCCGTCGCGACAACATGCCGACAATACGATCACGATGCGCCGTCCATTCTGAAGATGGCGATTCCTGTTTCCGAAAGCCGATGATTTCGGCAGTAGGATCAAAAAGTTCCGCAAATTGTTTCATCTTATCCTGTGATGCGGGTTTGGCCCAGTTTTCGCTCGGAGGCCGAACAACCGTGTTAAGGTGCACCACATCAGCGTTAAGCGCGTTTACCTCAGAGGCTATTTTTTTGACCTGCTCCGGCTTATCATTTATTCCATCAACAAGAAACACCTCAACCCATAACTCCCCACAGAAATCATAGCTGAAGTTTTTAATGCCGCCATACACCCTGTCATAAGTCAGCTCGGGCGCAGGTCTGTTCATCAACCGGAAAGAAGACTCGTCCCACGCGCTAAGTGAAACCTTAACAACGTCGGCTTTTAAGGCATCTGCCCTCACTTCAGGCATATAGAGTAAAGACCCGTTGGTAAGCAAGGCTGCAGGTATTATGGATTTTTCCTTAACATACTCCAGAAGGCTACCGAATTCTGTGTGCAAGGTAGGCTCTCCCGAGCCCGATAGAGTAATATAATCGGCCGTGTCGCCTGAATACAGCCACCTTGTGAGTTCATCGATCACTTCATCAGTGTCGACATATACGGCCCTTTTAAGAGTCAGTTCAGTAGTCCTTCCCACCTGACAGAAGATACAATCAAAACTGCACGTTTTCAGAGGCACTATATCCACCCCAAGGGATCGGCCCAACCGCCTTGAAGGGACTGGCCCGAACAGATGCTTATATGCTTCCTTGTGCCGTTGTTCTGAGACTTTGTTTTTCATGGGACTTCAGCACATTCCCGGCATCATTTGCCGCGTAAAAGCCGATCACTCCGGCAATCCGAAAATTATCCGCTGAGAAGTTACCTTCCAATACCTAGACGTTTGGCCAATCTCTCGGGCAGACCTACTTTGCGAATCTTGTCTTGCGTCTTTTCCACATCATAGGGTATCCGCCTCAATTCAACCGATTTAGAATTCACGTCGTACACTGCATACGACGCCCGCGGATCGCCGTCCCGGGGCTGCCCGACGCTTCCGACATTTATAAAATACTTCCGCCCAAGACTGATTTCCAGCTTGCTGTACTTCTTTTTAACAACTTTGGCCTGTTTCTCAAATGCTACAGGCACATGAGTATGACCGTGGAAACATATCGAGGTGATCTGGTAGTTGAAATTCGCTTCAGCTTCAAGTCCGTCAAAAACATAGCCCCACTTTTCGGGCATATCCAGCGTACTGTGAACAATCGTAAAACCCCGCGCTGTCCGCACATATTTCAAATCGCGGAGAAACTGAATCTGATCCCCGGAAAGTTGATTGCGGGTCCAGTCAATGACATTCGCAGCCAGAGGCTGGAAATCATCAAGCGACTCATCGTTCGAACAGTAATGGTCATGGTTGCCTCTCACACAGACACAACCCAGATCACGTATCCTGTCAAGACATTCTGATGGATTTGCGTTATATCCGACAACGTCCCCGACACATATGAAGGCATTTACATCCCGTTCTTCTGCGTCCCGAAGGACTACTTCCAGGGCTTCCAAATTGCTGTGGATATCCCCTAATACAGCATACCTCTGATTGTCCATGTAATAATATCAAAGTTTTAAAAGAGCAGATGCCAGTTGCAGGTCATCTGGATTTGTTATTTTAATGTTAGCAGCATTCGCGGGAACAAGCCTTACCTTGTCGGTAACTTCTTCCACTGCGGAAGCTTCATCCGTAACCGTCATTTTCTTCTTCTTTACCTTGTCAAAAGCCTTCACCAGAACGTCAAACTTGAATGACTGGGGAGTTTGAACCGCCCAAAGCTTGGTCCTGTCAACCGTACTGGTAACTGTCAGGCCTCTCTCTACCGATTTCACCGTATCTGTAATTTTAACTGCCGCGACACCGGACCCAGCCCTTTTCGCCGTTTTAATCGTCTCGGAAATCAGCGCAGGTGTTACACACGGCCTCGCTCCGTCATGAACAGAAACAATTTTTGTATCCTCTGCGCTGAGTAGTGACATACCGTTCAAAACCGACTTTTGCCTGCTCGCTCCGCCGGCCACAATTTTTCGCACTTTGGAGCATCCGAACATCTGGGCCATTCCCCGAGCTGCCTCAATCCTGTCCTTCCTCACAACCAAGATGATCACGTCGATATCTGCACACGCTTCAAACGCAAGCAGCGAATACGCCAGCACCGGCTTTGTGCCGAGACTCAGAAAAGCCTTGTCAGCCCCCGGCCCCATGCGCTTGCTTTTTCCACCCGCAACTATAATTGCTGCATTCATATTTTGTTTATCCGTATTATAATCTCAATCACACTTAAAAAATTAGATTATGCATGTTAAGCATGAAAGTCAAGGCATTTCACTCCTACAGAATTATTACTAGCCCGCATATCTCACAGAACTCCTGCTACGAGCGCGGATAGCGCCACTGTGAGAGCACGAATTGGCAAAACGCCAGATTGCAGCATATCTATACCGGCTGCTCCGGCGTTCTACCAATTTGCGCCCCCGCAGCAGCGCTCTCCGCGCTCTCGCTACGAAATTCCGT
>CAZIXB010000072.1:0-7769 GCA_964543205.1 uncultured Victivallales bacterium | reverse complement strand
TGTAACTGTTATTCGTTTGTTAAGGCAAGGAGGGATTGTTTTTGCCTCCATGCCTCTCCCAGCATTCTAATCCTCTTGGTTCCCGGTTCAAGGGAATCGTTTGTTAAGCTGTTTTCTCGTTTCGCGGTTCTACCCTGCCGCCCCCTTATTAATAGTTAATAGGTCTGACCTTGCGAGCCCTTGACCTTGCGAGCCCGGTCTTGACCTCACCAGCCCGATTCTGCTAGCTTTCACTCCATGAATGCGCTACTTCAGACCGGTTCCTGCCTGTCCGCGTGCGGACACGCATAGTCAGGCGGGTGGGTGCCCGCACCGCCGGAAAAGCGATTTCTTATCAATTATAGCTGAAACCAATGACTCTGTTTCCGATCAATTATAAACTCAGCCTTGAGCCGGACCTGGAAAAATTCTCTTTTAACGGATTTCTTAAACTGATCCTTGAATCGGAGAAAGAAACCAAATCCGTTTGTTTAAATATTCTAGAACTCGATATCCATGAGTGCCAGACGGAAATTAACCAGAAACTGCATGATTGTTCATTTGACGTGGATGCCGATTCGGAATCCTTCACAATCAATTTGCCGGAGCCGGTTTCCGGAAAATTCGGTCTTTTATTAAAATACACCGGTATCATCAATGATCAAATGGTGGGTTTTTATCGCAGTCAATATGTTTCAGACGGCAAGACTTATCCCATTGGCGTGACCCATTTTCAGGAAAGCGATGCCCGGCGGGCATTTCCCTGTTTTGATCATCCCGGTAAAAAAGCGGTGTTTGATATTGAACTCATCATTGACCGTCAACTGACCGCCATTTCCAACCAGGATATTGAAAATGAAACGGAAATGGGAAATAATAAAAAGAGTGTAATCTTTAAAACAAGTCCCAAAATGAGCACTTATCTGGTGTTCTGGTGTGTGGGAGAATTTCGCCTGAAAGCGAACCCGGAAGACCGCCGGGTGCGGGTGGCGTTTTTGCCCGGCATGGAACCCTATGTCGATTTCGGCCTTGATTTCGGCAAAAAAGCACTGGCTTATTGTGAAGATTATTATGGCATTCCGTATCCATTGTCCAAGCTTGATCTGATGGCTGTGCCGGATTTTGTATTTGGCGCCATGGAAAACTGGGGAGCCATTACCTTTCGGGAAAATCTCCTGCTTTTTTATCCGGGCATTACCTCCAAAGCAGGGGCTGAGCGGATTGCGGAAGTAATTTCCCATGAGATGGCCCACCAGTGGTTCGGCAATCTGGTAACGCCCTCGGACTGGCAGTTTTTATGGCTGAATGAAAGTTTTGCCACGTATTTTGGTTTCGGCGTGGTGGATTATTATCATCCCGACTGGGAAACCTGGCCCCATTTTTTGTATTCTCGGACTTATCCGGCGCTGGTGCGCGACGCCTATCTTGAAACCATACCCATTGAAATTCCAGGCGGCGAACACGTGGTGATCAATTCCAGCACGGCGCCGATTATTTACTGCAAAGGCGGAAGTATTCTGCGGCAGATCAAGGGATATATCGGTGAGGAGAGTTTTCAAAAAGGGGTGCGGCATTATCTGGAAAAGTTTGCCTATGATTGCGCTGCCAGCGAAAATCTCTGGGAGGCATTTGAAGACGTTTCAGACAAGCCGGTAATGAAAATGATGCGGTCCTGGCTGGAGCAGCCGGGGTATCCGGTTCTTGAAGTAAGGCGCTCAGGCAGCGAGCTTACGCTTTCCCAAAAGCGATTTTCATATCTGGCCAATGGGTCTTCGCAAATCTGGCTGATTCCGGTTTCCATCAGTGTGCGAGATGAGAATGAAGAATGGCGGGTTTCTGATTTTTTAATGGATACGAAAACCCGATCCTTTGATTTAGGCAGCAAAAGGGCGGTTTATAAAATAAACACGGGCCAGACCGGGTTTTATCGGGTAAACTATAGGGACCCCAAAAACCTGAAGAAACTGGGTAATGAGATCCTTTGTCAAGCCGTGCCCCCGGAGGACCGTTGGGGTCTTGAAAATGATTTCTATGCACGGGTGGCCAGCGGAGATGAATCACTTGACGCCTATCTTGATTTTCTAAAATATTATGCGAACGAAACAGACTTTCTGCCGCTGATCGGCATCGCCGATAATTTGCGCCATGCCTATCTGTTGTCCGGAAATGCGAATCAGCAAAAAATTTCAACAATCGGCATCCGGCTCATAGAAGAGGTATTGCGAAAAATCGGTTATTCGCCGCAACCGGACGAGGCCCATACCAGGGGCATGTTAAGGGATCAGTATGTCTGGATGGGGGTTTTCCTGGGTTCAAAAAAAGTGGCGGCATTTGCCGAAAGCCAGTTTCAAATGCTTGTGCGCGGCAACTCGGTTTATCCCGATATAATTAAAAGCATCATGCAGGCCGGCGCCTTCAAGGGCAGTGCCGACATACTCGACTGGTTTATTGAGAGATTCGGAAACACGGTCAGTGAGCATGGCCGGACCAATGTGCTGTCCGCTCTGGGCTGTTTTCAGGATCACGACGTTTTGTCTGCAGTCCGCAGTTTTACGTTAACCAGAGTGCCGCCGAGAAATCAGTCGATTCCCATTGCCGCAATGGCGTTAAATCCGGCGGCAACAGCTGGGCTGTGGGAATGGTATACATCCGAAAAAGAGGCTTTTGCAGCGTTTCATCCCCTGATTCATGAACGGGTGTTTGCGACCATTGTCCCTGTCTGTGATGCGTTGAAAGCAGAAGATGTCCGGCATTATTTATCAGAAAATCAGGTGAAAATCAATCCGGGGGTTGTTGATCTGACCCTTGAACGGCTGGATGTCAACCACCGGATGAGAAAAAAACTTAACGGCTAACATATTTTTAAACCATAGAGATCACAGTGTCGATGCTATGGATTTTATCGAAATTCGAACGAGGCTCTACGATTATCCCATAAAGCGCGTTGCGCAAGAATAAAACGTTACCGAAGCTCGTCCGACTAGCATAGTGGTTGCGCGACAATAAGTGCATCACCTTCGGTAACATTTAATTCTGCGCAATTCGTCTTTTCTAAGAACTATAGCATTTGCTTCACATGCGGCTTCAAAAATGGGAAAGTCCTTCGCTTCTCTCAATCCCAAATCACGGACTTCCTTCGCCGGGATCCGAAGGTCTCGGTAATCCATGGCGCTAGCCCGCATACTGAACGCAAGCTTTCACGTCCTCTTCTGTCAGGTCGGGAAGTTCTGCGAGAATCTGTTTTGTTGTCAGCCCTGAGGAGAACAGATCCAGAACATCTGTCACACGAATGCGCATTCCGCGTATACAAGGCCGGCCTCCGCACTGTTCGGAGTCAACCGTGATTCTGTCACTAAGATAAGTCATAATTATGCTCCCAATTTGTCGACATATTACCACTGGACAGGCAAACTGTCACTGGTTTTCCCAGGCGAACGTGTACTTCACGCGTCCCAATCAAGTCGCCTGTCGGCGATTATCGGGATCACGTGTAGGTGCTGGTTCTGTTCTTCCTGCTATCTGACTCTGCCGCCCACTGACCCTGCTTCGCAAGGGTTTTCTTTCCCGACTGCGGAAGACCCAGAAGAGCGATTTTCATATTATTCCCTTTCAGCGGATTATATGGTAGTAAT
Organism: uncultured Victivallales bacterium; assembly: GCA_964543205.1. Taxonomy (GTDB): domain Bacteria; phylum Verrucomicrobiota; class Kiritimatiellia; order UBA8416; family CAYSRM01; genus CAYSRM01. The sequence continues at coordinate 4,158 of CAZIXB010000072.1, read as the reverse complement.
AAGTCTGGTAGAGACCGTTGATGATGAAGCTTCCGTCATTGTTGAGTTCTACCGATTTGCCGGACGGCACGCCGTAAACGTCGAGTACGCGAACGGCCCGGGGTGGTTTTCCTTTGAGTTTGATCGCGGCTTCCACCGGCTCCATCATCAGTGGTGCTGAACCCAGGGAAGTCAGTTGGTTTCCGTCCCGGCTGTATTCTGTCCCTTTTTGCCTGTCGCGCCCCATGGCTGTTACCAGGATGCTTTTCGAAGACACGAGGGGCTGGTTGTCGAGCGGGGTGAAAATCAATGACACGAACGGGGTATTGATCCGCGCATAAACGCCGGGGAGCGTTATATTGATTCCTTCGGTCCTTCCGATTACAGCCTGGGTTTTTTGTCCGTGAAGGATGACTGTTCCGCGGCCGTAATGCCATGTCAATTCGCCTGTGACCGATTTGACTATTTTTCTGTTCCTGTCGATGTAATTCCCGGTATTTGTCGTTTGGGATCGGTCTCCGTTGAATGAAACAGTTACTTTTCCGACTGCCAGCAATTCCGCGGGTGTGTCGGGGTTTCCCTTTAATTGTTTTATATCCGTATTTATCCCGCCGGTAAGATCCTGCCGGAGCGCGTCCACGCCGTGAAAGAGGTCTTTTATATTCAGGCGGCGTGCGGCGATAACGGGTGCTTCCGTGATATGTCCTTTATAGAGCGCGAAGGCCAGCGCCGGGAACTGTCCTATGTAGTGCGGGGTATCCGTGACGTAACTGCTGAGGTTCGGCCATCCACTGCCGATTCTTGCGCGGCTGTTGAGGAAATGGCAGGAAACATCCCAACCCTGCAGTCCGTACCCGTAGAATGCCAGGAGGGGCGCGGCCTCCAATTTCCATTGGTTGGGAGGGAGTTGAGACCATTCGCTGAGGGCGAAGGGCATATTGTCGACCTGGTACATTCCGGAAGCCAGGAGGCCGCTTCCGGGTTTCGAAAGGTGTGATTCGCTGTTTACTTTTCCTTGCCTGATATTATGTCCGCCGTCGCCGCCGCCGAAATAATTATGGCGATCGATCATATCGCAGGCGGTGTCGCAATATATATTGGCCGGGTCAGCCGAGGCACCGCCCGCTTTCCAGGCGGTTGTGACGGTTACGCCCTTGAATCCCAGTTGGCGCATTTCTTTTTCACGGCGTTCGTAGAAAGAGCGCTGGAGATCAGTCAGAAACTTTATGAAATCTCCCGCTCGCCGTGTTTGACCCTTGAATTCGTATAGCGGGCCGTCTTTGCCGAGGTGGTAAGCGCCCATGGTTTCGAATTCGCCGCTGTTCCATGAATCTTTGTTCCGCAGTTCCCCCCATGCTTTCCTGAGCGCGGATTCGGTCCGGTATTGTTTTTTGATCCATGTTCCGAACATCCGGCGGAATCGTTTTGAATGTTCGGGCAGTTTTTCGGGGTCTCGCAGATCGTTCAGGGGCACGTGGAAGAAGACGCAATCCTCGTTCTGGATTTCGAGTACGGCGAGGGCCGGGTCGTCGGCGTATCGCAGGTTGGTGTAAGGGTTCTTATGGGAGAGGAGCGCCTTGATGTACTTGAGCTGTATATCCTGCAGGCCGCGGAAGATATTGACGAGGCCGCCCGCGTTTCCGACTCCTTTATTGTTTTTTTTCAGTTCTTCAAAAAGGCCGTATCCGTCTTCTTTCTGTATAAACGGTCCGTGATGGGGATAGAAGACGGACCAGGTCATATAGAGTCCGTGTTTCTTGAGTTCCGCGCACCACATGTCGAATTTTTTCAATCGTCCGGCGTCGAACCTGTCGTTTTTCAGTAATCCCGTGGCGGACAGGACGGTATGCTGTCTAACCATATTCACGCCGTGTTTTTTGAGGTAACGAATACGCTGGATCATCTGTTCCCTGGTGTGACTCATATTAAGGTTGGCACCGCAGCCCCAGAACTTGACCGGTTTATTCTGTTTTTCGAAGACGAGGTGTTCGTTTCTTGTCTTGAGAAAACCGTATTTTCCGGCAGGCGCGTGTATCAGGTGTGACATATCGATCAATGATCTTTCTGAAAACCGGTCATCGTCGAATACAACAGGGAACCATCCGGAGGGGGTTGGTTCGGCAGTATTTATTTCCTCCGGTTTCAAGGTGCCCGAGGGTACGAACCCTGTATTATCGAACACAAAGCAGTCGACAGCCCCGTGGTTCTGGGCGGCGCTGTTGAACAGGAATTTGACGGTATGCCTGCCTTTTTTAAGTTTTACGCGGCAGATTTTTTTCCATGCGATAAACCGCAAGTCCGGCTTATTGTCGGCGGCTATATTGATGGTGCCGCGGCAGTCGCGGGACATATCGATTATTTTCCAGCCGGAATTGTCGAGATTGTATGAAATGGACGATTTTGTCGGGTTCGCCCGAAGCCAGAACAAGTAATGGCCCGTGTCGGAAACGCGGAAATCGTATTCAGCGGTACCTTCTTTCTGCTTATTGAAATGTGAAAGCCAGTTTTTCCCGGACAGCGAGTTTTTTTTGACCTTGTTGTACCATGGATGACGGGTGGCTTCGCTGCGGGAGGGATTTTCGCCTTCGATCCAGATGGATTCCGCGCGGCCAGGGATAGCGGTTGCCGTTATCAGCAGAAATATGATTATGAGCAATTCCGTACCTCCTGAGCATTTATCAAGGATACAGCGTCTCAAAAAACGCTGGAAAGGTAAAAAGTTTTTTCGTTCACATTCGGGGGGACGAGTTGCGCGTGTGAACGTTCCTGACAATTAACACCCGGAACCTCCTAGATCCATCCAATCCACCAGTTACCATTTTGTTTCGTTATTGCGGTGTATGTATTCATGATTTTATAATATTAAAACAATGGTTTTGTCGTGTCTACTCACCGAAAGTTGGCGTTCAGGCGCGCTGTCAAGCGGCGTCTGGAGCGCTTGGTTCGGCTCCCGATTTAGTATGGCATTGTTGCCCGCAGTCTCTCTAGCAGACTCTTTCCTTCTTCAACGGATCTTGCTGCAACGGGAACAATGATGTTTCGTTTCGTTGGCCAGTCCCCGAGTAGGAGACGCTGGATGACTTTGGCATCAGCTCTGGTCGGCGTGAGTACCACACGTGCAGGAGCGCGCTCGCAAAGGCCGAAGAAATCGTGCCTGCTGCAATCTACATCAAGCCCCGTGATGGACGGCACCTTTAAGAATTCGTCAACCACGGCATCTGTGATGCCGCAGTAGTGCATTCGCCCCCCTCCAATTGCTTCGAAAAAGCGGATGTCTCGCGGCAGCACATGCTCGCGATACAATTCGGGTGAGATCATTTGCATTGAGCAGTTACTGATCCTTGCGAATCCCTTCCACATGGAACCCCAGTCAAAAAACCAATCCGAATCGCTGCTGATCATTGACTTCGTATGCCTTGTAATCTCAATCATGAACTCCGTTACCTTGTCCAGTAGCACGCCGACCTCGTCTGGATGATCATAGAAGTCCGTAAGGATGTCGTTTCCGCGAATCAAGTGCGCCGAGTTGAAGGCGCTCTGTATGTCCGGATGTTGAATATGGACGCCTTCGGGAAGGTTCTCCTTCCATAATTCGGTCCACTCCGCCAGTTTGCCGTACCAGCCGGCATCAAGGGGCGGGGATGTCAGTTCACGAGCATCGGCTGCTGCATTCAGCACATGACTGCCAGCGGCTGGAAGGTTGTTCTCGGGCACGACGATGTTGCAGCCGAACGCAGCCGCAACTTGGGCCGTGCCAAACTGGACACGCACGGTGGGCACCCGGTCGTCACCAATCTCCAAGTGCGGTTTCAGCGCGTCTAACTCCGCCCGGAGCATCACCATTGGATCAGCGAGGCGATCTTCCCACGAAGGTATGCCTTGAACGGGTGTATTCACAACGATCATGGGATAGCACTTGTCCGGCTCATCATAAAGACGCCGATACCGCGCATACATTTCTTCAAACCGGACATGAGCCGATTCGTCGATAGGCAAATGGTCATTCAATCGCATCTGTCGTCTCTTTCTAGCGACGAACGCGCACCTTCACAGGCACAGTGTGGCCGTCCGCGGCCTTAATGCGTACCGTGCAAGGTGATGTTCGTCGTCCTAGTGTGCCGGTGGAACCTGGCGTCGAGCCACCTTGATGAGTTCTCGAAGTGCGTCGTTGACGGCGTT
>CAZIXB010000071.1:0-7808 GCA_964543205.1 uncultured Victivallales bacterium | reverse complement strand
CGTCCCCCGAAAACCTTCTCTCTGCTTCTCTCTCCCCTTCATCATTGAATATTCCATGCTGCGCCCGCCGAAGCTACCTGAGCGAAGGCGCGGTTGGATATTGAATATTCTCCCCTTCCGTCACACCTAGTCCGCAGTCTGTAGTCGGCTCTTCGATTCATCCCCGGATCTTCTATTGGTCTGCCAGATCCGCAAAATCCGGCTTCCTTGCTGCCATCACCTCATCGGGCCGCCCCACTGGAGTGGATTTCGGCGCGTCATGGAGCGACTCAGGATCTCTTTCGCACTCCCTGGCTATGTCCAGCATTGCGGCGATAAACTCGTCAAGCGTCTCTTTGCTTTCGGTTTCGGTCGGTTCAACCATAAGCGCCTCTTTGACTATCAGCGGAAAATATACTGTCGGCGGATGAAACCCACGGTCGATAATGGCCTTGGCTATATCCAGAGCCTTAACTCCGTTCCGCATCTGTCTGGCGCCGGAAATCACAAATTCATGCATGCACGAACCGCCAAACGGAATATCAAAAGCCTTCTCCAGCGAATGCATCAGATAGTTGGCATTGAGCACAGCATTTTCGCTGACCTCTTTCAGACCCTTTGCGCCAAGCAAAAGAATATATGCGTAAGCTTTCAGACATACAAGAAAGTTGCCGTAAAAGGGCGCAATATATCCGATTGATTTCGGCCGATTGTAATCCAGCGTGTAAGTGTTGTCCTTGCGCTTGACAACCCTGGATACCGGCATGTATTCAAGCAATCTTTCGCTTACGCCTACCGGCCCCGCGCCGGGACCGCCCCCGCCATGAGGAGTCGCAAAAGTCTTGTGCAGATTCAGATGAACAACATCGATCCCTGCGTCACCCGGGCGGAACTTTCCAAGAACCGCATTAAGATTAGCTCCGTCATAATAAACCAGCGCGTCATGCTCATGGGCGATCTTAACAACCTCGTCAATCCGGCTGTTGAAAATACCAAGCGTGTTAGGGTTGGTCAGCATGATGGCCGCGGTATCATCGGTAACCAGCTCACGCAACGCGACAATATCCAGCATTCCGCTTTCGGAATCAGTCGGAACCGGTCTGGTCTTGTACCCTGCAGTACTGGCGCTCGACGGGTTGGTCCCGTGCGCCTCATCAGGAATGAGGACCTCTTTTTTCACATTCCCTTGGTCCCTGTGATATGCTGCTATCAGCATCATTCCAGTAAGCTCGCCATGCGCTCCGGCCAGAGGATGCAGCGTAAAAGCATCCATAGCAGTAATCTCACAGAGCAGCTTCTCAAGCTCATACACGACCTGCAAAGCTCCCTGCGTAAGCATCCCGCCATACCTCAACTGGGGCAGAAAAGGATGAAGATCCACGAATCCAGGCAGAGACGCAACTTCTTCCAGGCACTTCGGATTATATTTCATGGTACATGAACCAAGCGGATAAAAACCCGTATCAACACCGAAATTCTTGCGCGATAGCAGTGTGAAATGCCTTACAACATCCAGCTCTGACAATTCCACAAGATCCGGATTCTTTTTGCGTCGATACTTTTCAGGCGCTTCCACCGTCACGGGCACATCGGACCTGGGAAGGCTAACACCTTTTCTGCCTTTCACTGATTTCTCAAAAATTGTGCTCAACTGTACCTCCTCAATATGCCACTTCCCGGGACCTGTTGCGCAGAAACATCTCCATGGTTTCGGCAAAATTGCCTATCTCGTACTTTGTCCTCTTCTCGGTAAGCGCGACCAGCAGATAGTTGTCCATGCCATCGTAATACCTGCCCAGCGGCAACCCGGGAGCAATTCCTCTCTCTATCATCATCCCGGCAAGATCGCCTGCGTCCATGGGCAACTTGACAGTAAATTCATTAAAAACAGGATTGGCTTCCATAACTTCAACACCTGGTATTGCCTTGAGCCGTTCTCTTGCATAAGCCGCCTTCGCCATGCAAAGCTCGGCAACCTCCTTCAATCCTGCGGTTCCAAGCAGACTCAGATAGGCATGCGCCCGCAATGCGCAAAGCGCTTCATTGGTGCATATATTTGAAGTGGCTTTTTCCCTTCGGATATGTTGCTCCCTGGCCTGTAAGGTAAGCACAAACGCATCTCCATCGCGGCTGTCCCTGGTGCGCCCCACAAGCCGGCCGGGCATCCGCCTGGCCAGCTTGCTTGTTGTCGCAATAAAGCCAAGGTAGGGGCCGCCGAACGCAAGGGGAATTCCAAGCGACTGCCCTTCTCCAGTTGCTATGTCCACACCTATTTCACCGGGTGATTTCAAAACAGACATTGCTACAGGATACACTGACTGAATCACCAGTATCCCCCTCTTGTGGCAATGCTCAACAATATCCGAATGATCGTCGATGACGCCGAAAAAGTTTGGATTCTGGAGAATCACCGCGGCGGTATCATCATCAAGCGCTTCGAATATCTGATCCCTGTCGCTCTGTCCGTGAGTCACAGGCGCTTCTGCAAAATCTATTGACAGGTTGGCCGTGTACGAATAAAGCATCTTGCGGTAGACTGGATTCAGACCGCCGTCCATGACAATTTTACGCTTGCGAGTAGCATGCAGCGCCATCTGGCATGCTTCATATAATGCTGTTCCGCCATCATAGACAGATGCGTTGGAAACGTTCATCTCTGTAAGCCTGCAGATGTAAGTCTGATACTCATATATGATCTGCAGTGTACCCTGAGACATCTCCGGCTGATAGGGTGTATAGGCGGTATAGAACTCACTTCGTCCGGCAAGCGCATCCACTGCAGACGGAACAAAATGATCATAGAACCCCCCGCCAAGAAAGTTCACCAGGTGCGAATAGTTCCGTGAAGCTATTCCCCTGCAAAGCTCCAGCACTTCAAGTTCCGAGCGGCCTTCAGGCAGATCAAAAGACTGTGGACGCAGCTTTTCGGGAATGATCTTAAACAGATCGTTTATTGATTCAACCCCGCATGCCTTCAGCATCTCGGCTTTCTGGGCCTCGGTGTTGGCAATGTAACTCATTCTTCATCCTCTAACATCGCCTCGTACTCGCTGGCATCCATCAGATCTTCAAGTTCCTCTTTATTGAAATCCTGAACCTTGAAAATCCAACCCTCATCAAACGGATCCTCATTAACAAGCTCCGGCCTTTCGGCAAGCTTTTCATTAACACCGACAATTTTGCCGCTCACCGGCATATACAGGTCGCTGGCTGCTTTTACAGATTCAATCACCGCGCATTCACTTTCCTGTTCATACTCTTCGATTTCAGGCAGCTCGATAAACGTGATATCTCCAAGCGAGTCCTGAGCATAATCCGTAATTCCAACAATTGCAGTGTCTCCATCAACCTTCACCCATTCGTGTGTTCTGGCATATTTCCTCTCATCAGGTACCATGTGTCATCTCCCCTCATATTTCAGTTGTTTATGCGGCCTCTTTATCAGGCATTCAAAAAATCCGACATTTTCCGGCGCGCTGTGCCTTCCGGGTAAAACGGGAGTGAATGTATCGTCCCGCTGGTTGGTTTCCGCTTCGTGTTGACAATAAGACCCTCGCCCGAATCACTGCAACCTTTTTTCACGTATCCCAGCGCTATTGCCTGACCAACCGACGGCCCATAACTGCCGCTGGTGATTTCCCCTATCAGCGAGCCTTCCTGGTCGAGAATATCATCACCTTCCCTGGCGGCCCTTCTACCCTCAAGCATAATGCCAACCATCTGTTCCTTGCGGATTGATTCGTCAAGCACAACATCGGAACCGATAAACGATTTTTCTCTGGAAACCGGCCGGTCAAAGCCTGTTTCGCCGGCATTTCTTTTTTCGCTCATTTCATGCCCATACAATGGCATCCCGATTTCAAGACGCAGCGTGTCCCTGGCTCCAAGCCCGCAAGGGGCAGCTCCAAGCTCCAGGCACTTCCTCCAGAAAATGCCCGCCGCCTCTTCATTGTCCTCAAAGTAAACCTCAAAACCCATTTCGCCGGTATATCCGGTCCGGCTTACAAGGATCTTCGTACCCTCAAAAGAATTATCGGCAAAGCTGTAGAACACCATGTTTGCAATGGAATCTTCAAGAAGTTTTTCTACAATGTCCGGTGAAGCCGGCCCCTGCACATCAATTTTGGCCATTCGGCCCGAAGCGTTATCAACAGAAGTTGCCGTCGAGACATGTGATCGAATCCATTCGCAGTCCCGCTCCTGTGTGGCTGCATTCACAACCAGCATAAAGTCGTTTTCTGCCCTGCGATAAACCAGCAGGTCGTCCAGTACGCCGCCCTCGGGATTGCACATTAATCCATACCTGCACCTGTTATCTCGAATGCCTGCAACATCGCAGGTCAAAATATTTTCAAGGTCCTCAAGGGCGGAATCGCCGACAATCTTGATTTCACCCATGTGACAAGTGTCAAAAATTCCACACCTTTTCCGGACTGCCTCATGCTCTGCAATAATACCCTCGTACTGCAAAGGCATAAGAAAGCCGCCGAAAGGCACTATCCTGGCCCCAAGTTCAACATGGAGGTCGTACAAACATGTCTTGTCGCAAATTTTCCCGCTCATCACGTCACCTGTCCTTCTCTCAAATGTTCCAGGCTGTTTGCAGTGCGCACAACAGCTCCGCCTGAAAACCATACCTCCACAATTGTCACGCCTGTATTGTTAATGTCCAGCACAACCGATCGTTTCGGGTTCTTACCGCCCAGCAAAGCAATCATACACCTAATCAGATTACCATGGGCAACAACAAGCGTTTTCTGGCCGCCACTATGCTCGTTGAGCAACTTATCGACGAAGCGCCGCATCGTTCTCCTCTGGCTGGAAACAATCCTCCGTTCAGCGCTGCCGGATGGCGAAAAGCCCGAAAGGAAATTGTAGAACATTACTTCGCGCAACTCGGCGGTTTCCGTAACCGGAGTCCGGGGATGACGCGCTATTATAGCAGCTGCCGTCTCTCTTGCCCTGACAAGGTCGCTGATATAGATGTGGTCAAATCTCTGATCTTTAAGCCTTGCGGCAACCAGCTCGGCCTGTTGCCTGCCCAGATCAGTTAACCCGGGATCGTCGTTATCTCCCTGCGCCCGGGCTCTGGCCTGGCCATGACGGACAAAATATACTGACAGAGGTTGTTCCCTGTCTCTGTGCTTAACCAGTCTATCCGCCGCCATAACCCGCAACCTCAGCTAACCTTATCCTACCCTTATCTTTCATCATTGGATATTCTCTCCTTACCGCTTCCCAATGCCAATCTCTTCAAAACCTGTCCCTTAAGCGGCAATGACTGGGACCGGTAAACACACAAAAGATAGTGCAAAAACGAACACAGCCGCCCCCGGACCCTCGCTTTAAAAACAAATCCGCATGATCTCCAGTTGGCCATGGGGACTATAAAGCCAAGATCCACCGGTCTGTAAGTCTTCATGGGCAGTCCCTGTATGTTTCTCAGAATGTTCTTCGCCGCATGCCTGCCTTGAACAATGGAAAACTGCACAGCCATTCTTAACGGCTCTCCTCGATGCATCAAGCCTGCCGCATCCCCGGCGGCAAAAATATTGTCCTTAACACACAGATCGCTGCCTACTGGAAGCCTTCCCTGCGCTGCGCGGTCTTTTTCAATATTCCCGGGAAACCCTTGGACCTTAACCCCTGCAGACCATATAGCCAAGGCATTGCTGAAAGCGCTGCCGTCCGAAAGAGTCAGGTTGGAGCCTTCGATTGACTCGATCCTGGTTCCCGTAAGCGCCTCAATGTTCATCCTTTCCAGGTTAGCGGCCGCGTAACTTCTCATCCAGCCGGGAACATTGCCAAGGATCTTCGATGAAAGCTCAACAATAATAATGCGCGGCTGAGAAGATGAATTCCTGAACCGTTGCCGTATATGAGTCGCAATTTCAATGCCCGTATATCCTCCGCCGGCAACAATACAATTTTTAAAATCTCCGCTTGAAAGCCTTTCATCAATAACCGCCGCGTCCCTTGAATTATCAAGCTTGAAACTTCCGGAACTCATTGCAGAATCGCCAAAAAAATTCGTGTCACTACCGGAAGCAACCAGCAGATAATCATACGGTATATGCTCCTTTGCACAGGCAACCCTGTTGCCTTTAACATCAACATCTTCTACTTCCGAGTTAACAAACCTTATCCCACGGGACACGCAAAACGGCGATATCGGGTACTGAATTGCGCGAACAGGCATGCGGCCTCCTATAACATCCGGAAGAAGCGGCAGAAAGTCAGATGTAGTTTCTCTGTCAATCAGAGTGACCTCAGTTTTCGGCCTAGAGCTTGCAAAAACGCGCGCCGCTTCCAGTCCTGCAAAGCCTGCTCCGATTATAACAATCTTTTTCACATTCTTTCCTCCTAACCCGTCCTTCGGCCGCCCCCAGTATCCAGCAACCAGTATCCAGAAACCAGCAACCAGCATCCAGTATCCAGCATCCAGAAACCAGCATCCAACCTGCTCTCAATCAATGACCCTGCCTTCACGTCCCAAACGCCAGCCCAGCCGAGAGCAACAGCGCGGCGCCCAGGTGCGTTATAATTGTCAGCAAATTAGCCGTCACAAGCTTGTCCGGTTCTTCGTATCTACGCATCACTATAACTGCCGCAGGGATGGACGTCACTAACGCAATTACGCAGACAAGAGTTGCAGGATGAAGAATTCCTTTAAGCGCCGCAATAATAACAGGGGCAGGCCAGAGGATCATCAACAGGGCATGAAACTTTGCCGCCTGGCGCAACCCTATCCGGACAACCCAGGTGCGCTTCCCGACCGCTGCGTCGGCGTCCCGATCCTGGAATTCGTTAATGAACAGCACCCCGGCTATCAGTACGGCAACCGGCACAGATAGCATCAAGGACTCAACCGACCACTCGCCAGTCTGAACAAAATAGGCGCCTGCCACAGGAAGAATGCCGAAATCTATAGCAACGATTATCTCGCCCATTCCCCTGTGTCCAAATCTGACCGGCGGCGCAATATAAAAAAACCCGCCGATAATTCCCGCTGCGCCAAGCGCCAGCACCTCCCACCCCACCGCAAGAGCCAGCAAGACCGAGGCAAATACTCCAAGAACAATACAAGAAATAGAAAGGGTTAAAACCTCGCCGGGCGAAAGCAGCCCTTTCTGAATCATACGGCTACCGCCGGTGAACGGCCTGACAAAGGTCCGGTTAACGGCGTCGTTCCCGCTAAGGTGGTCAAAATAATCATTAGCAACGTTGGCCCCGGCATGAATCAACTGCACACCAAGGAGCGCCAGCAGGAATACCGGCCAGTTCAAATCGCCCGTGTGGCTATAAGCCAGGACCGACCCAAGAATAACCGGCGCTGCCGAGGCGGGCAGGAACGGAGCGCGGATTTCCCGAAGCAACAGCGCTATCTTAGATGCCACCGTTTTCATGACTTTCTCTGTCACATCCTGATCTGAACTTGACGCAGATCCACACTTGCAACCCCGGACTCGCAAAAACTCCATGCAAACACTGTGCGCACAGAAAGCCTATCCCTCATAAAGGGACCCGCTCCCCGTTCACCATTGAACATTCAGTCGCCTTGCCTCTCGCCGCCTACTTCAGACACTTCGCCGAATCCGGCAACAGACGCCCCAGTGAAAACCTGCCCGCGCCCATTATGAGTATAGAAATGAATACTATCATCAGCTCAATCGCATGAGACGCCACAGACAAGCCGTCGCCTTGTCTCAGATGCATAGTTGCCGCGATCAGCATCGTAAAGGCCATCAATGCGGAAGCTATCCTGGTAAAAATGCCGAGAATCAGAAATATTCCTCCAAAGAATTCCGCAAATGCCGCCATAAAACCCC
>CAZIXB010000070.1:0-7820 GCA_964543205.1 uncultured Victivallales bacterium | reverse complement strand
TCCGGCGTTTTATCAATTTGCGCCCCCGCAGCAGCGCTCTCCACGCTCTTCCGCCAGATGGCGGACAGGCAGCTACGAAATTCCGTGAGATATGCGGGTTAGTTCTGAATGTTGTTTTTCTTTGCGGTGAGTCCTGCAATAAAGAACAGGCCGTATGTAATATGTGTAGAAATTATACCCAGTGAAGTGACAAACCATTTGGCGGGTTTTGTGCTTATGGAAAAGAGAAGGACTGTGAGCACATACAAGCCAAGAGTTGAGATGTAAAGTGAAAGGATGAAATTTGATGTTAGTGAAATTATTGCGCCAAGAAAGATGCCTGCAACCAGCATGGATGGCAGGGCGTAGCTCAGTTTTCCGGGTATTTCCGGAAGGGTTTTCACGAAATATCCCCTGCGCATAGCGGATCGGGCGGTCTGGCGGAGATGAGGTAGAAAAAGTTTTTCTCTATGGCTGGCGACTTCTATTCTGGGATCATAGAAGATTTTTTTATGTTCTTTGTTAACTATGTCGTGGCAGAGCATTGTGCATTCGCCGATCCGGCGGTCTGTACGGAATCCTTTGAGTCGGTTGAGAATGTCTTTTCTGACAAAAAAATTGCAGCCCGGAAAATCTTCGATCTGGATAACACGAGTTGGCGTATAGTGGAACCTGCGCCGGCCTGATACGAGTATGTTTGAAAAGACACGTCCGCTCATCCTGGCCATAAACGAATCGCTGTTGAATGTTGTGCGGGGGCCGCCGACGGCGCCTGTCGAGGGTGAAGAAAAATAGGGTACAGCCTGTCTAAGCCACTGTGGGACCGGGGCTGTGTTGTCGTCGAGAAATGCAATAATGCTGCCGCTCGCTTTTTTGATGCCCATGTTCTTTTTTTCGGCGGGGCTTACCTTGCCTGTAGCAACCACTTTGACATTTGGCGTCTTGGTTTCTTTGCCTTCCGTCTGGTCCGGCAGGAGTATCACTTCCCAGCGGGTGTAAGTTTGTTTTGCTATTGATCGCAGGCATTCATTGACCAGGATGCTATGCCGGCGGTAAGCTATCAGTATTGAGACCATCGGCGATTCTGCGGGCATATCCATTCGCGGAATCGACCGATAGTATTTGAGTATTCTGCTCCGGTAGAGAATTGCGAGGGTATCAATTATTATTTTTTTTACTGCCCGGGGCCTGACGCATCCGAAACGGAGGTGGAAATCAAGGGTGACCGGCGACTCGCTTATTTTGAAGCCTTTTTCGTCGGCAATTACCAGCATTTCCAGATCGAATGCGAAGCGTTTAACAAGCATTCTCGTGTTCGCATATTCAAGGGCCTCGCGGGTCAAAAGTTTTATTCCAGTCTGAGTGTCGCGCACTGACAGGCCGAAAAGAATTTTGACGATAAAGTAATAGATGGAGCTGATTATCTTTCTATGCCACGGGTAGTTAATCTGCGATTGCCTGTGTCGTTTTGATCCGATGACAATATCGCTGTTGTCATTAAGCATGATTTCAAACATTCCGCTCGTTTGCTGGGGCGGCAGATCAAGATCTGCGTCAAGGAACAAAATGTGGCTTCCGGTTGAATTGTGGAAACCTTCCAGGATGGCGTGGCCTTTGCCGGAATTGGCGCCCAGCAGCACGGGTATAATTTCAGGGAATTTTTTGGCGGTTTTTACTATTTCCCGAGAGGTAGAGTCGTTGCTTCCATCGTCTACGGCTATTATTTCGAAGGGTATGTGATCCCGGAATGTATTGCGCACGGTCAAAAGATTTTCGGATATTTCTCTTTCGAGATTATGCGCCGGCATTATTATGCTGAGCTTCCCGTTTTTCAAAACAGTTTGGGCCGCTCGCCAATCGAGACTTGAGGCATTTTGGCTATTCAATTGATGTCTTTCATTGTCCGGTTACAAAAATTCAGACAGGAAATCGCGTTGTCCCGGTTCTTTGCTTATCAAGCACGACAGGATAACCGGTAGTTCAGATTCAATAAATTCCATATTATGGCCTTTTCCCAAAGATATACTGATACTGTCCTGTTGCAGTTTGACAGGCAAGGATTTTTTTTGAGCATTCTGTAAATATGGGTTACAGTACAGATGTTATTGAAGAAGGCTGGGACGGAATTTAATGAGCATATATAGAAGACGTGTTGGTGAAATTCTTCTGGATGAGGCAAAACTGGATTATCATGGCAGGGAATACGGGGAGAATGCCTCCAATCTTCTGGTTGTGAATCTTATGTGGCCGCGTCCTGCCATTGTCGAAAGGACTGCCACCATTTTTTTGCCGTTGCGCGGCGCCGGGCGAATAGATTTGAGCGGCGCCAAATGGGTAGACAGGATGTTATTCAAGGAGACGGTTCAGGGGCCTTTTGCCTTGCAGGCAAGCGTAACTGAACCCATGAAAGCGGAGCGCCTCAGAGAGGCGATGGATGATTTGGGCAAATTAGTTTTACGTTTTGCCGGGGATACTGCAGGAGATATTGCTGGCGGTGGCATTCCGGGCCGGCTGGCGGAGTTGCCGTTTCAGGGAATAGCCGGGCTGTTGAAGTCCGGGAGTTTCAATCAGGCGGAGATCGTTGCTTCCGGTTCGGCCAGGGTTTGTGCTGATGAAGACTGGGTTGAAGGCGATTTGAGGCAAATTAAGGTTCCGCTTTGCGCTCCCAGGAAGGTATATGCAATAAACAGGACAGAGGAACATGGGGAGAGCAGAGTTCAGAGAAAACTGGCGCTGGAAGAGGGGCAGAGCAACGGTTTTATTCTGTTGTCGATAAGGATGTACAATTAGCCTGGCTTATTCATGAATCTTCATTGGCAGAGCGCACAGGTTACGGCAGATCAAAAGGGTTGTCGCAGGAAGCCGGGCGAAGGCGTGTTAGAACATTCCGAGGTCGGTTTGCAAGACAAGGCATTGAGATGTTGTGACATGTGGGCGCGCAGTAGATTGTTTATGAATAAGTCAGGTTAGCCCGGAGTTTCGCATTGTGGCGGGCAGCAGGCCGACAATTCCCGCGGGGCACACTGTGTTGTGTGAAAAAGATCAGGCTGAAAAGAGGTTTGGATGTTAATTTTGAGGCGGATTATGCGTTACAGTTTGTGGCTCATCTTGTTGAGCGGTTTGATATCAATTGTGGCGGGATGCCGGCCGGGTTCTTATGGAGAGCAGTCGCGAACCAGGGCCAGGGCCTTGGCCGAGGAAGCGCGCAGCCATCAGCTTGGCGGCCATGCTGATAAGGCGCTTGGCTCTTATTTGAATGCTATTAATGCCGACCCGGGCTATGCGAGGGCGCATTTTGACTATGCCGTTTTGCTGCAGGACGATTTTTCCGATTATGTGGGCGCTATTTATCACTATAGGCGTTATCTTGATTTGAAACCGGACACTGAGAAGCGTGAGATGATAAAGGAGCGCATTAGAGTTGCTTCACAATCGCTTATCGGAAAGTTGTCTGGCAGAGCCAACGGTGACGGGGAGGACATGAACGATGTCATGCGAGAGTATGGGCAGCTTCGCAAGGATAATGAGCGTCTGAGAAATGAAATTGAGGCGCTTCAGGCCAGGCTGAAGCGTCTTGCTGAAAACGAATTTGATGTTTCGGAGGCGGACCGGTCAATGGGCGACTCTTCTTCAATAGCCGGAGACGGTTCTGTCCCGGGCGACAGATTGTACCGGGTTCAGGCCGGAGACAATCTTACGAGGATTGCAATCAAGATGTACGGTGATCCCGATGAAAGCGATCGGATTTTTAAGGCGAACCGGGACCGGCTGGATGATCCCGACGATCTAAAGGCGGGCCAGGTGATTGTTATCCCGCGGAGATAAAAAGAAGTTTTGATTAGCCATACAACTGGGAAAGAATTATTTAACCGGAGGGAAAAATGAGCACAGATTTTTTTGATGATGACTTGCTGCAAAAAGATGATGAGTTCTCCGAAGAGGCTGAAAAGAATTATTCAGCGGGTGAAGCCGGAGCAGCAGAGGCATCAGTTGAAGGCATCGAGCGGCACAAAGCCGAGCTTTCTTCAAAAATGGCCGGCACTATGCAGGAGCTTGAAGTTCTTCGGCGGAAGCAGGAGGGACTGGAGAAGGATAAAAACGCCCTTGAAGAACTGGCCAGAAAGCAGGATGTTTATGACCGGGATAAGAAGACAATGATTGAGAAATTGCGCAAGGGCATTGTGCTTCTCGAGAAAGAGCAGGTGCAGGCCTCTCGCATGGAAGATCTGTTCGGGCAGACTCGCAAGAAATTCAAGGAAATGCTTTCTGAGATTGAAGGAATTGACGAGAGCCAGTGGTCTAACCAGGATTTCGGTTCGGAACTGGAAGATTCTCTTTCAGTTGTAGAGAACGTGCGTATGGATTACAACAAGGCTTTGTCCCGGATTGAGGCCACGAGTTGGCACAAGGGAGCCGTCAATGCTCCGCCGGGGGCTGAAGCAGCGCCGCCGCCCAGTGTGGGAGCAGCTCCGGGTACCAGGTTTATAACCTGGCTGAAACTCGGTTTAGCTTTCAGTATACCCTTTGGCGTCCTGCTGGCGCTTTTGTTTGTGGCATGGTTATGGGCTTCCGGTTTTTTCCGGATATAGCCTGGTAACCCGATTATTTTGTGTAAACGAGGTGTCGGACGTGGACGGAATATTCAGAAAGTATTCTGAGGTTGGCAAGAGAATAAAGGATATAGAAAAAAACATGTCTCAAATTGATGCGGAAATAAGATCATTGTCCCGGCAATTGTCCAGGGAGAAGAAGAAAAGTTCTGAAGGTAAAGGAGGAAACATGCCTGGCGCTGGCTTGAGCGAGTCCAGCCATACTGTTTCCATGGCTCAGGGGGATGCCGGCTCAACCCGGCCGAAAAGCTCCACTGATGGAGGATGGCAGGGGAATTATGGCACAGGAGGCGGGCGAGGGGAGATTGAAAGGTTTCGCAACCCGGCAGACAAGCAGGGAAAACCTGCCAGCGACAAGAGGCTGATAACTTATCTGGCCAGCAAGGATTTTCAATCTGTGCGCCCTTTGAAGCATCAGCGCAGGATCCAGCGAAACCGCGCAATAGTCATGCTGTTGATTGTCGGAGCATTGCTTGTCTGGATTATCGGCAAGGCATTTCTATCCTGAATAGATCAGGCTACAGGAATCTGTAAAAAGATACGCACAGGTTGTCTTGTTGTGATAAGGGCTGTTGTACGGCGACCCTTTTCCGTGCTGTACCTGAGCTGTCTCGCAGAATCAGGGTATATCTGTCGAGATTATCGGGGCAATCGATTCTTGCCACCTGGCATGACAGCGGCAGAGAACTCCAGTGTCGGACATCGGGAGTTTCCAATGAGAAAAGGATCAGCCTTAGGATTTCGCCCAGGAAGTCATCTTTGTCGCTGACTGCGTCGCTGATTGCGTCTTTTGCTATTATGCGGGCAATTTTTCTGGTTTCTCTCATTGCTGCTATTTTGCGGTTTGTTGCCTCGCGCAGTGAACCGGTATTGACCATTTCTCGGGAGCGGCCGAGGTAACGGCCGCGGTAGAACACTTCAGCGTATTCCCCGGAAGGCCGACTCGGCGCGCCGTCTTTTTGCGAGGCTGCTTTTCCGACGAGTATAAAGCATATGAGCTGTTTTTGTCCGTTTTGCATATCAGACGCGCGTCCCGGGTTATTAAAGCGGCCGTTTACCGGATTTATCGAGGGCTTGTCGATGAGTTCGGAAATTTTCTTGTATTGGAAGACAGCCGCTTCGTATTCACGTGACAATTCGAAACAGACGCCCGCAACGTATCTGCTGAACGGGTCGTCCGGAAAACCTTCGAGACTATCGAGCCTGTAGGCTATGTTGCGGGCTTCCACTGCCGCCCCCTCCCACATTCCTCTTGCGAGGTAGTTCAAAGACAGGAATGTTCTGAGGAGGGTGCGTTCGTAAGGGGTTCCCCTGTATGCAATCACGGAATCATTGATGAGCATGCTTTCCGCGCTTCTAGACAGGCTGTAATAGTCAAGTTGTTCCGCAAGCGCAACGGCCATGAGCCATGTGCGGGTGGACTCTTTGTATTTATGAAGAGCCTGAAGCGCAGATCCTTTTTCCATAAGCCACAGTACCCTGTCTGTCTTTCCCGGCGGCCGGGCGGAAAGTATATTGTATGCGGAGCTGAAGTTTCCGGAATAATACTGTTGTCTTGCGGATGAAAGGCGTGTTCTTGCTGCGCAGCCTGCCGCCAGGAGCGCCGCTGCCATGGTTGCCGTCACCATTGACCTGGCTATTGTCCATGGATACAGGAATGGCAGTGTTATGGCAAATCTTTTTATGGCTCTATACATGCGGTAAGAACTTCAAAAAGCGCTGAGCTTTACCAGCCTATAAGCGGTTTGCTTGCCCGCCGCATTCTCTGCACTTGTTTGCGAAGCGCGATAACTCCTGTTTCAAGGTCTGTAATTTCTACGGTGAGCTGGTAGAAGACGTCTTGTTTTTCTGATACGCGCGCCTGGCGGCGGGATTCTTTTTCGATTTCTGTCAAGGATCCGGTAAGCATGTAATCTGCGCCGAGCTGTTTCCCTATCTTGACGCGTGTTTCTTCGGTAGCATTGGCAAGCTGGTATCCCTGCTCGCGAAGCAGTTCGTTTCGGCGGCTTGTGTTGACGAAGCGCACGGAGGAGCCATCCATGAGTTTTGTGGTAAGGGTATCTGCCAGGGCCTTGGTATCCAGGTGTGTTTTGGTTCTGTTTTGTATTCCAAGTTCTGCCACCAGCGGTTTTGTGCCGGAATTACCCTGGAAGGGTTGCGATTTTATTTGCTTTGCCATCTCTTCGGCAAGGAAGAGCAGATCCCGTTGATCGTATTTTGCGGACAGGGGCTCACTTTGCTCTGGATCTGTTTCTTTGACGGACGCCCTGAAGGCTGCGCATCCTGTTCCCAATCCGATGCAGAGAGTGGCGCTAATACAGATTTTACTTATTGTTATGCTCATGATTCTCCTCTTTAATTGTGTGCAACCTGCGGTTAAGAGATTCTTTTCATAAATAACCCGTGCCAGTCTTTGATCCTGTAATAATACCTATCTTATCACGCGCACTCTGTTTATTGAAAGCAGAATGTGCCGCGATACAGATGGAATTCCTGTGAGATATGCGGGTTACTTTTTCTTGTCTCCCGGCTTATTGTTGATTAGTGTGTCTGTTTTGCTGGGATAAACATAGAGGGCGTTTTTATGGAACAGTACAGCAATCGCTTAAGCGGCAAGATAGACGTGGCGTATGTTGCAAACCTTGCCCGGCTTGAACTTGCTCCCGGGGAGGCGGCAGAATTTGAGGGCCAGCTGAAGGAAGTTGTCCAATATGTGGCCAAGATCGGCGAGCTTGATCTTTCCGGGGTGGAGCCTACTTCTCATGCCGTCAATCTTGAAAATGTTGTGCGTGAAGATAAGCCGGAAATGAGTCTTGACAGGGAACAGGTTCTTGCAAATGCTCCGGAGCGGATTGATGAGCATTTCAAAGTTCCCAGGATTATTGAATAGTTTTTCTGGAGGATATTAGATGGATCTGGCTGAAAAAACGGTAACCGAGGCATTATCCCTGCTGGCGAACGGAGAATGCAGCTCTGAAGAGCTTGTGGGCTCGATCTTGAACAGCATTGAGGCCGGAGACAAAGAAACCGGCGCATATCTCAGGGTTGATGCCGACCAGGCGCTGGAAGCCGCAGTTCAAAGCGACAGAGCAAGGAGTAAGGGAAAGGCGGGGAAACTGGAAGGCGTACCTGTTGCGATCAAGGATAATATTAACGTTCGCGGTTCCGAATGCACCTGCGGTTCCCGGATGCTTGCCGGTTATGTATCGCCGTATGACGCCACGGCGGCAG
>CAZIXB010000069.1:0-7921 GCA_964543205.1 uncultured Victivallales bacterium | reverse complement strand
GCTTATTCACATCCAGTTGCGGACGATCATAAAAGCCCATCCGGATACAGGTTCTAATTATACGCAGAACCTTGTCGTCGATTTGTTCCTGACTGATTTCACCGTTTTCAAGCAACGGCATAATCCTTTCTCTGGACATAAGATCACCACGGGGCATTTCAAGATCCAATCCCCCGTTCACAGCCCCTTTAGTATCGTAGGTTGAAGTCCAGTCGGAAACAACAAAACCTTTAAAACCCCATTCATCTTTAAGCGTCTCAACAAGCAGTTTTCTGTTCTGCGAACAATGCTCGCCGTTAAGAAGGTTATAAGCGTTCATCACAGAGCCGACATCACCTTCCTGTACAGCCGCTTTAAATGCCGGATAATAGATCTCGCGAAGCGTTCGTTCATCAATTATAGAATCGGTCTTATTGCGCTCCCATTCCTGGTTGTTAGCCGCAAAATGTTTGACCGTTGCCAGAACCCCGTTGTCCTGCAATCCCTTGATATACGGAACCGTAAGTCGAGACGCAAGAAACGGGTCTTCGCCCAGATATTCAAAATTTCTTCCGCACTGCGGCAAACGGTGGATGTTAACCCCCGGGGCGAGCAGCATATGAACGCCCGTTGCCCTGCATTCATCCGCAAGGGCAACTCCCATCTTCGCGGAAAGTTCTTCATTCCAGGATGAAGCCAGGGAAATTATCGAGGGAAATGCAGTCGCCTTTCCATAATTTCTAACCCCAACAGGCCCATCAGCCATCTTAATCTCGGGAATCCCATGATGCGCATAACCTCGAATATAGAACCCTTTATATCCCCCGATAAAATCTATTTTTTCCTTCAGACTCATTTTCGACACAATATCGCGAGCCCTTTTATCAGCATCGTTAAATCTCACATAGTCCATTTATCTTTCTCCTTTTTTCCGCCCCTTTTATACTGTTATTTCTCCATTTAATATATAAAGCTGCATCTTGCCCATGCGCATCTTTCCTTTGCCTTCTTTTTCCACGGCCGATATTCTGGAACCCAAATCATAACGCCTGCAGTTGGTCCAATCCAACAAAAGAAGAAAATTCTTTAAAAAAATTCGAAACTCTCCCGCCGCCATGATTATTTCCTTTTTTTATATTGTTGTGACCTCCACGGACAAAGATGAGAAGACACACGTGCCAGCGCCCAGCCCTGAGCACTATCTTGACAACTACCATTAACATTGATATATTTAATTATTAAGAATCATGCCGGAAACAATCCATATAGCTGTTGAATCAGGACCGAACAAGGGAAAGACCATAACCGTTCCGCCTGAAGGCGCGCGGATGGGACGGTCCTCAAAAAATGACATAGTGCTAGTCGATCCCCTTCTATCACGCCATCACTGCAGGCTCTTCTGGAAAACGGACGCCGGATTGTGGCTCAGCGACCTGGGCAGCGCAAATCAAACACTGGTCAACGGACAGCCTGTGCAGGAAACGGCGCTGAAACCGGATGACAGAATCGAAATGGGCGATACTGTTTTGAAAGTGATAAATAACGGCATAGCCTCGAGTTCCGACACGACTGCGTCCTCCCCTGTCGTAGATCTTGGGTTTTCCGCTGAGTCCGGCGCTCGAAAACCGCGAAAGAACATAGGCAAATGGCCTCTTATTACAATCGCGGTTCTGGTTATTGGCCTAGCGGTTGCTGCATGGATCCCGTCATTGATTAATTTCGATACAAAGGCGCCGGCGGCTCCTGTAGAAGAACCGGAAAGAAAACTGACACTCGAGGTAGATTACGAAAAGGTCAAAGCCAACACTAACAATATATTTCGTTACAATGCCAGGATCACCCCCGACCGAATGCTCTACGTTACAATAGACGATCTGAAAACCGGACGCCGGGTGCGAAAAGACGCCCGTCTAGAAGACGATTACGTAACAGACCTGGCTCAAAGCATAGCAGACACCGGTTTCTTCGGATTAAAAGAGGAATACGAAGGTCTCCAACCCGGCACATACGAGTTATGGGACATATCCGTTACCGTGGGGCAGAACACAAGACGAACCGTTGTGCGCAACAGGCTCGAACCGCCTGTATTCCAGGAGGTAAGACAGATTATTGAAGAATGCGCGAGAAACGAGCTTGGCATCTGGGCAATGCAGTTTACCCAGACCGAGCTGAAGAATATGGCCCGTGAAGCATATCTTCAGGGCAAGAAACTCTACGATGAACGGGAAGTCGCGATAGACAACCTTTCCAAAGCAATAGACAACCTTCAGGAAGCGGAACTCTATCTCGAAACCGTCGAACCAAAACCGGATTTCTATGACGACTTGGTAGTGCTTTTGAAGGATAGCGAAGCTGAGCTTCAGGGAAAATATGAAGATCAGAATTTCAGAGCACAGAAGGCAATGCGCTTGCGGAATTGGGAAGAAGCTGCCGCTGAATTAAGAATTCTGCTGGAGCTGATCCCCGACAGAAGCGATCCCCGCAACAAAAAAGCGCGCAAACAACTTATCGAGGCGGAAAGACGCATTAGCCTTGAGGATTAAAATCAATAAGCCATGGCGGCAACCTGGAAAAAATTCATGAATTTTCGTCAAACAACTAAAACTGTTGCTTTTTTCGCCGTACTACTGGGAGTAGCCGCGACGACAAACGGGGCAACCGAGAACGGGGCTCAAACCACCGCCGAAATACACATTGAGACATCTCCACCGGAAGCCATAGTGTCATGCGACGGAGACGTCCAAGGCAAGTCGCCTGTTACCATATCAAATCTGCGTCCTGGAAAACACCTCATAGTGGCAAAGAAAAAAAATCACCACGATGCAAGGAGTACGGTGACGTTAAAGCCCCGCCAGACAATGGCAATAAATATGGAACTGGAACCGCTAAAAGCCCTCTTGCTTGTGCATTCGCAACCGTCCGGATCAGAAGTGGAAATAGACGGAGCTTTCATGGGACAGACACCCCTGCTCCTCACCGATATTACGCTGGGGCGCTATGAGATGACTGTCAGCAGCCCTGGATATGCAGCCAAGACAGTTACATTGAATCTTGAAGACAGGACACCGATCAAAGAAGAGGTCTCCCTGATATCCAAATCAGCCGATCTGGTCATAAGTTCCGAGCCCTCCGGCGCAAAGGTGCTCCTCAATAACCTCGACATGGGGCTCACGCCATGCACATTGGAGCGTGTGCCCAAGGATCGCAATATCCTTACCCTTATTAAAGACGGATATGAGACTTACGAGGACACTATAACTCTGCAACAGGGAAAACAAAATGAAATCAGTATCCGCCTTGACCCGATCCCTGCAAAACTGGAAATCGTGTCGCTGCCGCCCAGGGCAAGAATTTATTTTGAAAACGAAAGAGCCGGAACCGCGCCTGTTACGCTTTCCGAACTCGACCCTGGCCAATACAGAATCAGAGCCGAACTCGAAGGATATGCCCCTCTCTCACGCACAATAACACTCGATCATGGCGACAATAAGACAGAAGAGTTTCGTCTTGAGAAGAACAGCGGAACAGTTCAAATTTTGACCATTCCTTCAAACGTGGAGGTCAGCATAGACGGCGACCCGCAAGGAAAGACCAGGCTCAATCTCGAGGCCGAGGATAACAAGTCCGATCCTCTCATACTCAAACCGATACCAGCAGGGTCACATGAGCTTACGCTTAAGAAAAAAGGATACCATGACCAAACTTTTCAGATTGACGTTGAAAAAGGAAAAACCACAACAGTGCAAAAGACACTTGAAAAGGATTTCAAGTTGGACTATATGGTCGAAACAGCCACTGGAACCTACCGGGGAATGCTTGTAGAAATAAGGAGAGACGGAACAGTCCGTCTTGAAGTTAAGCCGGGCACCATAATGACATTTCCGGCAGAAATAATCCGAGTAAGGCGGCCTATCAGCCCGGACAATTAGCGTGAATGTTCAGCTTATCCCCGATAGCCGCGGCCCCGGATTTTAGCCACCCGGACTCAACCTCAACCACCGAATGCGCGCCCTTGCCGCCGTGTACGATTTGAAACGGCTTGACATTTTTTCGATAACGCGTAACCCGCAAGCTCGAATCCAGAAATATAAGGTCAAGGTTGAACCGCATGAAATAAGTGTGAATAACCGGCGCAGGATCGAGGTATATTCCCTGACCTTCAGGAAGATGCTTGCGGCCCAGCAATCCTTGCATCCTCTGGAGCGGTCCGCCTGCAATAAAAAGCCGCCCTACCAGGATTTCGCCATTGCAAAGCAGCATCGCATGCTTCATTTCAAAAGAGAACCTATTATCACGCCTGTTATTACAAAGGCCAGATATATCAACGCGCTCATACCGTCTATTGAAAGGTCAATCCCTGGGATCAACCTCACGCTGTCATGTTTGCCGGCATTCGCGACAAAAACAATCACACAGGCCGCAATAAGAATTAATGCCCACAACATTCTCTTACTCATCGGCTATCCTCCATTTTTCTCTTTATGACCCGGATAATTACATCAACAGCCGCCAGTCTACCCCTGCCACGATATCCGCATGCCAGGTATCCGGATTCAGTATCGATAACCTCTACTCCCTGTCTTCTCAACGTCTCAACGTTTGACCGTGTAGCTTGATTATCCCACATTTTTTCATTCATTGCAGGAGCGATAACTTTAGGGGCTGCTGTCGCCAGGAAACTGCACGTCAGAAGATCGTCGGCAATACCATTGGCCGCCTTAGCCAAAACGTTAGCAGTACAAGGCGCGATCACAAACACATCAGCGACATCGGCAAGTCCTATATGCTCAGGATTCCACTGCGCCGGACTGTCGAACATCCCAAGCCCTACAGGGTTCCCCGACAGCGTACGAAAAGTCAGCTCTCCCACAAATTTGCCGGCCGCCTCGGTCATTACGACTTGTACGTTCCATTCCTCATCAGTCATTCTACGCACAAGCTCTGCGGCCTTGTATGCTGCAATTGACCCGGTTATTCCCAGGACTACGGTTTTAGTGTTTTTCTTCATATTACCCAATATCTCTCCCGGTATCGCGCCAGTTCTCACGCAAAATTGAAACCAGACGCTCGAAAGCCATATCCAGATTATCGTTCACCAACACGTAAGAGAATTCATCCGTGCTCTTCATCTCGTCTAGCGCATTTTTAAGCCTGATCTCTATATTTTCAGCGCTGTCCTCCCCCCTTTTCAACAGGCGGTTCCGCAGATCTTCAGCGCTATCCACGGTAACAAAGATATCAACCATGGCATTCTTTAAGGCTGCATCATATTTCACATTCGCCCTAATTTGCCTCGCGCCCTGCACATCTATATCAAGAAGGACACTCCTTCCTTCAGACAGACTTTTCAAAATCGTTTCCTTCAAAGTTCCGTATCTGTGCCCGTGGACTTCCGCATGCTCCAAAAAACTGCCTTTCTCTATGAGTTTGTCAAACTCCTCTTCGGAAACAAAATAATAATCTCTGCCATCTTCCTCGTTGCCCCTTTTCGGCCGGGTTGTGCATGATATAGAGTACTCAATGTCTTCAAATTCAGCCAAAAGCTTCTTGCACAAAGTTGTTTTGCCCCCGCCCGATGGAGCTGATATCAAAATCAACAGCGGTTTTTTATGCCGACCAGATTCCACCTTCACCCTCTAAACTCCTTCTCCGTTGAGCCGGGATGCTTCTTGTAGCGAACCCCGTAACATCGAGCAGCTTCTTCCGTTGTCATTGGCCGCTCCGTGTTGAAAATTGGATCTTCATTCCTTATTTATTACTCCACATTCTGAACCTGTTCCTTCACCGAATCAAGCTCCGCCTTAAAATCAATAACAAGCTTGCTTATTTTCAGGTCCCCGGCCTTTGCCCCTACAGTGTTGATTTCACGGAGCAATTCCTGGCACAGAAAATCCATTTTTTTGCCTGCCGGCGGTTTTGACCTCATCAACGACCTGAACTGCTTCAGATGGCTTTCGAGTCTCACTATTTCTTCTTCAATGCTGAAGCGTTCCGCAAACGCCGCAAGCTGACGCAGAACATCAGGATCCCGGCTCGACGCCTTGAGGCCTAGATCCTTCATTTTCCTATTCAAAGATTCTTTTTGTTTTCTGCTGTTGGCAGGCGCGCGGCCCTTTATGGACAGGACCTGCTCCTCAAGTTTTTCTATTCTCCTAAATATATCCTTTTCAAGTTCCCTGCCTTCCGCCCGCCTTGTTTCAGTCAGTTCCTTCACAGCTAGAGAAAGAGCGCGCTCAAGCGCTGGCCATATGGATTCATGCGCATCGGAATGCCTGGTAATGGTAATGACATCCGGTAGCTGCAACAGAAAACCCATATCGGTTCCCCTGTTTTCTATACTCAAATCTTTCTCCGTCTTTCTGATTTCCCTGAGATACTTCCCGGCAACTCTCTGGTTGATTTTCACTTCTCTCACATCGGAGCCATCGTTGCCGCTGATTCTTATATTCCCGATAATGCGTCCCCGTGAAAATTGTCTCTGCATTATCTCGTAACAGCGAGCCTCCAGCGGAGCCAGAGAACGGGGCAAAGATAAGTTGATGTCGAGTTGTTTCCTGTTTACCGACCCCAGTTCAACCGCCACCCTGACGCCTTTCACTGTGCACTCTCCTATACCATAGCCCGTCATACTTCGAAGTCCCATTACAACCTCCCGCTCTTGCGCTATTTCTGTTCAAGCGATTGCTTCAAAAACGCCTCGATGAATTCATCAAGATCCCCGTCAAGGACTGCGTCCACGTTTCCCTTTTCGAGATTTGTCCTGTGATCCTTCGCCATGCGATACGGCTGGAGCACATACGAGCGTATCTGGCTTCCCCATGCAATCTCACCTTTCTGACCATAAAACCGTTCCATCTCCTTGAGTTTTTGATCTATATTAAGCTCATGAACTTTCGCCTTAAGCATATTTAACGCCTTGCTCCTGTTCATATGCTGCGAGCGTTCAGCCTGGCAGGCCACAACAATTCCCGAAGGGATATGAGTAATCCTGACTGCTGAATCCGTGGTGTTAACATGCTGACCGCCCGCGCCGCTGGACCGGTATGTGTCAACTCGAATGTCTTCATCATTGATTTCAACATCGACATCCTCGGTCAGCTCAGCCACCACGTCAAGAGCGGCAAACGAAGTATGTCTTCGGCTGTTGGCATCAAAAGGACTGATCCTTACAAGGCGATGAACACCGCGCTCGGCCTTCAAATGGCCATAAGCATATGGTCCCTTGACAAGGAAGCTAACCCTTTTTATCCCCGCTTCGTCGCCGGACTGGTATTCCAGCATCTCCCGCTCGAAACCTTTCTTCTCGCAATACTTGTCGTACATACGGAAAAGCATTTCGGCCCAGTCACAGGACTCTGTGCCCCCAGCTCCGGCATGCAGTGTCAGGTAAGCATTATTACTGTCATACTTTCCGTTGAGGAGCGATTGGAACTCAATCCGGGCGCATACATCCTCCGACTCAGACAGACATTTCATGGCATCGGAAACTGCCTGTTTTCTGGCTTCGTCTTCAGATTCGCTTTCGGCTATTTCAAGAAGAACATCGGCTTCTTCGATCAGTTCCTCAAATCGTTCAAAGGGTTCTATAACCGTCCGCAACCTGTTGGAATTGTCTATTACAGAACGCGCGGCGGACTGATTTTCCCAGAAATCCGGCTTGGTTGTCTCGCTCTCAAGACTGTGCAGAGAACTTTGTTTTTCTGCGATGTCAAAG
This sequence comes from uncultured Victivallales bacterium, assembly GCA_964543205.1. GTDB lineage: Bacteria > Verrucomicrobiota > Kiritimatiellia > UBA8416 > CAYSRM01 > CAYSRM01. The sequence continues at coordinate 228 of CAZIXB010000069.1, read as the reverse complement.
ATACCCCCGCATCTCTTCCAACTTGTTCCTCAAAGCCTCAAGCCGTTCCTTTGCATCTTCAATCATCACGTACTCCATTCTTTATGTTTGCTCATTCAAATTACTCTACGCACCGTACGACCCTGTTTCCACCGATTCAAGCATCTTCTTTCCCGGACCGGCGCTTGCATCTGTCCTTGCGCCATCTGAACAACAACGTTCCCGCATAAATTATCACAACTGCCGCAC
>CAZIXB010000068.1:0-7988 GCA_964543205.1 uncultured Victivallales bacterium | reverse complement strand
CGGGCTCAAACGGATGCATGGCATTCAAACCGCTTTCAAGAAAAACATCAATAAGAGGATTCATGTTGCCGTCGGAATCCTGCTCAAAAATCTCAGCGCCCCGGTCGCGCACTACATCCCAGTTTCTGCGGTAATACGGTTTTATGAATTCCCCAACCTGCACTGGTCCTGCAAGCGGACCGCTCTTACCCGCCATGTCCTCGTGAACAGAAAGTTGATCTACAACAATTTCCTTTGTTACACGATCAAGAATGCGGGTAGTGGTCTCTCCTATCGTCTTCAGAATATCATGGATGAGTTCAGGTTGTTCATAGAACCCAATGCACAGCTGAGCATCGCCCATGAGTTGCCTTGGCTCGTCAAAGCCTCCAGGAATACCCACCTTTATCAGAGAGCCGTTTTCTCTGGCCGCCTTAGCTGCTTCCAACCAGTCATCGCTGAACCTTTCTTCGCTGAATTCATAAAACGGTTTGAACTTCAGCCAGTCGTCCATGTTTTTAACAGGATAATCCAAGGGCAAGGCAATTGATGCGGAGCTTTTGCACAGCTTCGTCTTTCTGCCATATTCATCGATTTCTATCCTGTGCTCGTCAGTGTCTTCAATAATTTGTGTCTTAAAGGTGGACACAAGCCCGGTTTTAACTTTTATGTTGTGTAGATTTACATAGTCAAATCCGAAAGCCTTCAGTTTGATCTCATCATCTGTTGCTCCCTGTTCCTTCCACTCCCTGTCAAGTCCCACAAGCGGTCCGAACAGCTCGACAAAAAGGGGACGCTCCACGTTTTTTGATCTCACATAATCCACATACTGATCCCTGTGTATAAATGACATTTCAGTCTCCGCTTTTCTACCGATACCGCTCGCGCGCGCACGATTAATCTTCAATGATCTGTAATCAGACACCGCTTGAAGCTTTTTGGTTTACAAAATCTCTGTCATAAGTTACATGTATTTAAGCCTATTATACGAATCGACTAATTGAAGAGGAAGAATAATGTTGCCTCAAAAAACAAGAATGAAACACCTGTCGATCGGACTTTCCCTAATCCTGGCTTTTGTCTGCTGCCCGGCTGAAGGACAGAAGGTACGGCCTGCGCCGGACCCGGCTGACTTGACGCATATCAACAGCCTCTATGATCAGGGCCGTTACGACGAGGCGCTGCTTAAATGGTCCCGCATCGCAAGCTCTCATGCCGACACAGAGGATATGCGCAAGCTCAGAGACAAACTCGTCTCCGCCATGGCTGATTTCTCCTCAAAACACGACATTAACCGGGCTGACATTGACCAGAAGCGAATGGCCCTGGAAACATTCAAACAAGCTCACGTGCCCTCGTCCTACGGATTAAAGAAGCTCATTTCTCCGGACAAAACCACTCATGCCACAGAACCGGGCCCGCTAGGGCGTGTGCTCGCCAAGAACGTGTCTATTCATCTTAAACAGGCCGATTTGTCCGCCATAATCGGCGCGCTTGCTGAAGATAAGAATATCAATATTATTGCCGACAGCGGTCTTGGAAAAGGAAAGTCTTTGGACATCGAACTGGACAATGTCCCCGTTCAGGAAGTGCTTGATTACGTTTCTCGGAATTTCGATGTCAAATTTTATCTTGGCGAAAATGTGATATGGGCCACTGCTCGGGGAAACAAAAACGCTGCGCCTCTTGCCACCAGGATTTTCCAACTCAGAAAAGGTCTGCAGCATCATGGATCAAACTGGCTTGACGGGAAAAATAAGAACGCCCAGGAAGAACAGGCTGTTGACATTCTTTCCAGGAACGCAACCGAGCTTCCCGCCGGCGCCAGTAACCTTGAAGATATAATAGATCGATTCCTCCCGAAAGTAGAAGGTTCACAATTATTTTTAGACCGCACAACTCATTCATTATTTGTGCGCAATACGCCGGAGAACATTACATTAGTTGAAGGAATCCTTGACTCTCTTGATGTTAACCCGCCGCAGGTCCTTATAGAGGCCCGATTCATAGAAGTCACTATTTCGGATCTCAGGGAGGTTGGCATAGACTGGCGCCTGGACTCGGATATCACGGTTTCAGAAAAGGGCATTATGAGGAACGGTAAATGGGAAAATGTTCCCGATATGGTGATATCCAAAGGAGCGTCTATAACGTCGCCCAAAACCCCGTACGGCGCTGTGGGCGACGAAGGTTTTCCGGGCAACCCGCGGGAGGCATTCGGACAAAAACGTTCTTGGAATCCGGCGCTGACTGAGCACGGGTTCAACCTGACGGTTGCGGGGATACTGACAGAGCCTGAGTTCCGGGCTATCCTGAGGGCGCTCGAGATTTCGGGGAAAGGCCGCACGCTTTCAGTGCCGCGCTTGACAACAATAAACAATAATCCGGCCAAACTCCGGGATGGAAGCGATCTGTTGTATTACGAGGAGTTCGAAGCAAAAGCATTTACTCTTCTTGACAACAATGGTAACAAGTACAGCACAAGCGCATTGATGCCCAAGGGAAAACCTAAACTTGCCGAGCTGGGCATCACATTGATCGCTGTTCCAAGTGTTGGAAAAGACATGCGCACTATCAGTCTGTTGCTGACACCGACTATAAGCAAGCTGGAAAACTTCCAGTTCTATACCAGGGAGGAAGCCACAAACGCTTTCGCGCAACTTGAAGTTAAACTCCCGACTATAACCAGGAGACAAATCCAGACAAAAGTCAACGTTGAAAGCGGACAGACCGTAGTAATGGGTGGTCTAATCGAGACCGTGGAACAGGATACCGAACACTCTGTTCCCATTCTCAGTTCGATACCTTTGCTTGGAAACCTGTTTAAACGATCAGATGTGACTGAGATGCGGAAAAACCTGCTGATTTTCGTTACTGCAACAGTATTATCAAACCGCGGGGAATCGATTATAGCCGATGAAACAACGGACAATCCAGGGTCTTCATCGGATGGAGCCTCTGCTGACGCAGGGAGGTAGCGCATGCACCTGTATCGCGATGCAGTTGGCCTGGATGTCGGCTCTCATTCTGTTAAAGGCGTAAGAGTGAAACGTTGCGCCGGTATTGTCCGAGTGGTGGACTGCGACTGGGCAAAACTGCCCGCCCTTCCCTCTCAACGGCAGAAAATGCTGCGATCTTTCGTCAGCAAAAAAGGATGGAACGGCATTCCTTGCGCTGTTTCCTTACCGGACAATAATGTGATAGTAAGATCCTTATCGGTCGGGGACGAGGATCCGCGGTCCATCAATAGAATAGTGCAGCTTGAACTTGCCCAGTTCGAGGAACTGGCACAGCGCCACCCCATTACATCGTACAGTATCCAGCAGAAAGTCTATGGCAAAAGATATGCCTTGCTGGCGCTTGGACGAAGTGAACTGGTTGACGGAACCATTCAGCAGGCATCAGCATCCGGCCTTGACGCCATAGACGCAGTTCCGGAAAGCCTTGCCTGCCTCAACGCGATGCTTCGACTTCCTTTTCCCGTTCGCAGGCGCTTCATCAATGTTCAGGCCGGATCCTCACACACTACTGTCCTCGCGATCAAAGGCACAACAGTCTTATACACAAAACATATTTCACTTGGCATAGGTTCAACTAGTTCAGCAGTCGAAAACAATCAGAGCGCCGCTGATTGCGGCAAGTGGCTTAATACTGTATCGACGACAATCAACGAGATTGAAAGCCAGCTTCCTGAATCCGCAATCAAGCCGGATCACATAATTTTGAGCGGAGGGTGCGCGCTTGTCCCCGGCCTTGCCGGAAAACTTGCCGACTCCACAGGAATAAAAGTTTCTAATTACAGTCAACTGGCGCCCAGGCATGCATTGAACGAAGGCGACCGGCTCGCAACAGCTTTGGGCTGCGCGCTTATAGCAGCAGGAAAAGGCCGCTTGAAATTGAGCCTTCAACCTGACCCGATGAAGGAAAGACTGGCCCTCCGCAGGCAAAGGCCATCCTGGGTTATAGCCGGCGCGGCGCTGAATCTTGCAATTGCATTTTCCGGAGTGGTCCTTCACATGGAAGCCGAAAACCTGGAGAATCTCCGAACGACCGGGCAAACTCAACTTGCAGCTCTTCGTTCAACACATTCGCAGTTGAAAGTCGCCCGCACGGAAGTAAGGGAATTGAGAAAGAGAATAGCTCCCTTTGCCGCCGCAGTTCACAATGCCAGGATAAGCCGGGTTGTTATGCAGGCCCTGGCTGAAGCAAAATCCCAATACGACTGGGTTACAAGGATTACCGACTCCGGTTTTTACTTTGCAGAATCCGAGGATGAGACATCGCGGCCAGGTTACAATCCACAAATGGGATTTCGAAGTTTTATTGTGGAAGGATACACTCCTGCCCCAAACATGTCATCAGTTCGACAGATGATTGAAAAGTTGCGAACCCATGCGGGCATACTTGATACCGATCTGCTGACCGAGGAGAGACTGAGCCGGAACCCGGACCGGCATAAGCCGTGGGAGGATATTGACGGCACTTTCTTTGCTCTTGAAATCACGCTGCCAACGCCATGAATCATAATCTTCAAACATATCACCTGATGTCAGAGCGGCGGAAAACACTGGTTGTTCTGCTCATAAATGCGATTGCCGCGTTGGCGTTGATTTTCGTTTTGCTCCTGCCGGCAAAGCGGCGGGCTGAAAACCTTCGTTCAGATATAGATGGACTTTCCGACCGCATCGCAAGTCTCAAGAACAGAAGATCGCTTCCAACAGGCGCCCTTCTACAGAAGACAAAACAACAAATCGAGTCGCTTGAACACAGGTGGGAAATTGTCCGTTTCAGAGCTGACACATTCAAAAAAGGTTCTTTTCTGGACAAGATGGAGCCGGGCGCATCCAACAACCGTATCGACTTCAAGGTGGCATTATACGAAGCGCAGGAAAAACTACTTGCCGGTGCGATTGCCGCGGAAACAGGATTGCCGCAGCCGCTCTCCCTTGAGGAAAGTGTTTCACAGGACGGAAATGCTTCCCTCAAGATGTGGCAGCTTGCTTCCATCATGAAAATTCTTTCTACCATAATGAGGCATAATGCAGTCAACATACACCATGTTAAAGCGCTTGGGCCACAAAAGCATTACAACAATGACGCCTCTTCTGGCTCAGCCTATGAATTGCCGCTTGCAGTTTCATTTGAAATTGATTTTGCTGATCTGGCAAGACTGATCGACCATTCGCTGTCCAATGAAAACTTTCTGGCATTTCGGGCGATCAACATTGAAAAACAGACGAGGCATCCTTCACAACCGCTCCATGTTGACGCAATTATTGCAGCAGAACATCTGGGCGTTGACCCGGTAAATTTTCTTGTTCTTCCGAAACCCGTGATGAAAAAGGCTGACTGAAATGAAGCTGTGGCGCTATTTTGCAGGAGTCAATGCCGGGACAGTAATGCTTCTAGCAGTCCTGGGTTTGTTGCTTGTATATTGGAAGGTTGGTTTGCCGGACAGCCGGCTGCCTGCCGAAACATATCAGGTTGTGGGCCCGTATAATAACATCCATAAGCCAACTCGTCGTAAATTCAGCGCAAGAATTGAATGGCAACCAGCCGTAGAAGTCGCTGACAATCCATTTTCTTCCGTCTTTCTTTCCAACCTTGCCAGGGAGCATCAGAAAGCCGAAAGAGAGAGGCAACGCGAGAAGCAAAAAGCGAGGACAAACCCCCAACCCAAACCCAGACCCAAACCTCAGCCCGAACCTGAGCAGGATCCTTTTATTGTCAGGACAATAACCCTGGCATACAGGGGGCTTTTGACCGGGACAGACAGCAGGAATGTGGCCATTCTTGAATTGCCTTCCGGCGAGGTAACACACGCAACTCCTCAGCAGACAATTGCAAAGGATATCATAGTGCAAAGTTTTACCCCGTCACGGCTTCAAGTTACGCTTCCAAACGGGACAAACGCTGTAATTGAGGCAGGGCAGAAAAAAACTATCAGTTATAGAATTCCCCGTGAAAAATGAAAAAGAACACAAACACAAGCGCAAACATGTCAATGAATTCCGGCCTGGACAGTGAAGTTGTTGAGCAATTCGCGCCGGTTCTTACCGATCGAGGATATGTTTCCAGCCAGCAGATGGACGAGGCGCGTCAAAGGGCTAAGTGGACCGATGAATCCCTTTATGATATCCTTTTGAATGAAGGAATTGTTTCTGAAAACATACTTCTCGAGGTCCTGTCTGAATTTTCCGGGATCCCTTTCAGAAAGCTGCTTTACACCGAGATAGATGTTGAGTCAATCCGTTACGTCAATGCCAGAGTCGCAGTCAGTTATAACGTCATGCCGCTGGGCGTGGAAAACGAAAAACTGATTTTGGCATCTGATCGCATTTTTGATTCCACCACTGCGGACCAGCTCCGCCTTGTCCTTGGGTTCCCGGTTGAATGGGTTTTATGCGCTCGCCACGATCTTAACCAGTGCATTAAATACTTCTATGGCGTAGGCATAGAGACTTTTGTCCAGATGAATCATGAAAAAGCCGATATCCAGAGCGCATCCGGTTCGGAACATGAAACTACCCACATTACAGCTTTTGTTCAGAGCATAATCGAAGATGCTGTGGATGCCAACGCAACCGACATACATTTTGAGCCAGATGTATCGGGCTTGAATCTGCGTTATCGTATTGACGGAGTGCTCTCTCGAGTGACGCTGCCCGAAGGGGCGCAACATTGCCTGAAGGCCGTGGTATCGGCTATAAAGGTAATGGCGCAATTAAACATTGCCGAGAAGCGGCTTCCCCAGGACGGAAGATTTTCCACAACGGCTGACGGCAAAAGTATTGACTTGCGGGTCTCAGTCCTTCCTTCTTCGCACGGCGAAGCCGTTAACCTTAGAATCCTTAAAAGAGAAGGCAAGTTCCTGGCTTTTGAACAGCTCGGTCTGCTTGAAGAACAGCGGCAAACCCTGGACAAACTCATCCGCAATCCTCACGGGGTAATTCTTTTTACCGGCCCCACGGGCAGCGGGAAGACAACGTCTCTCTATGCTACCCTGGCAAGTCTCAATACAGACGAACGCAAGATAATAACGCTGGAAGATCCTGTTGAATACGACATCAGGGGTGTAATGCAGTTGCAGGTCAATCCGGCAATAGGTTTTACCTTCGGCTCCGGGCTGCGTTCTACGCTCAGACATGATCCAGATATTGTGCTCATCGGCGAGATAAGAGACTACGAGACCGCTGAGATTGCTGTGAGTTCTGCTCTGACCGGACACCTTGTTTTCAGCACTCTCCATACAAATGATTCAGCAAGCGCAGTCACAAGGCTTTCAGACATCGGAGTAGAACCTTACCTGATATCGTCCGGGCTCAAAGGCGTTGTGAGCCAGCGCCTCGTTCGCAGAATATGCGATTCATGCAAGGTTCCCTCCGATCTGGATTCATCTCTTACAGAGAAAATCCTTGCCAGCCTTCCCGACACGGATCAAAACAGCCGGTTTTATAAGGGAGAAGGTTGTCCGGATTGCAGATTTACCGGTTATCGAGGTAGAAAAGCTGTCTTTGAGATACTTGAGGTGAACGACCAGATCAGGAAAATGGTCGTACAGCAGGCCTCCAGTTCGGCCATCATGGAACATGCGGTGTCAGAGGGTCTACAGACATTGAGAAACAGCGGTATTGCCTGCGCGGCTGAGGGGATTACAACCATAGAAGAAGCTTTAAGGGTTACCTGAGAATGAACTGTGTTTCGTACTGCCTGAGCATGGATAAGAGTTCAGACTGGCCCGCATATCTCACAGAATTCCTGCTGCGAGCGCGGATAGAGCCAATGCGAGGCCACGAATTGGCAAACCGACAGATTGTAGTATGTCTATACGGCTGCTCCGGCGTTTCACCAATTGGCGCCCCACGCAGCAGAGCCTTACACGCTCTAACCCGCATATCTCACAGAATTCCTGCTGCGAGCGCGGATAGCGCCACTGTGACGGCACGAATTGACAAAAAACGCCAGATTGCAGTATGTCTATACGGCTGCTCCGGCGTTTTATCAATTTG
>CAZIXB010000067.1:0-8015 GCA_964543205.1 uncultured Victivallales bacterium | reverse complement strand
CCAATCCGGGAGAGAAAAAGGGGATAAGAGATAGGGGTGTACGAGTAGGTGTACGAGTACGGATAAGAAAAGGAGAGATAGCGGGTTACGCGGTAACTTGCTGCGGATGCGGGGTTTGATTTGGTTGTGGTGGGAGGCGGGTTTGGATTATGGATGACGGAAAAGAAAATTGTGGCAGCTACTTTTCGCATGAGTCTTCTTATGTGGAGGAGGGGGCTGTTGTTGGCGATGGAACCAGGATATGGCGTTTTTCGCATGTAATGCCGGGTGCGCGGATTGGCAGAAACTGCAACATAGGGCAGAATGTCAGCATTGCCGGCAATGTTCAGATTGGCGATTGCGTTAAGGTTCAGAACAATGTTTCCGTCTACGAGGGAACCATCGTGGAGGACTTTGTTTTCCTGGGGCCCTCATGTGTTCTTACCAACATCTCGAACCCGCGATCCGAGATAACAAGGAAAGCCCTTTACGAGCCGACCATTCTGCGCCGGGGGTCGACAGTGGGCGCCAATGCCACGATAGTCTGCAACGTTGAGATTGGCCGTTATGCCTTTGTGGCTGCGGGCGCGGTGGTAACGCGCGATGTCCCGGATTATGCGCTGGTGATGGGCAATCCAGCCAGGCGGACCGCCTGGGTAAGTCGGCATGGTCATCGTCTTGGGACTCCTGATACGGAAGGCATAATGAAATGCCCGGAAAGCGGCTTGCGCTATCGCGTATCGTCAGATGGGAATCTGGTTTGTCTGGATATCGGCGAAGACGAGCCCTTACCCGAAGAGATGAGGGTAGGCGCTGCCGGGTACCATTCGTTCAAAGAAAAAGCCGGAGAGAAGTGAGTAGGTTTGAAACAACCTGGAGAGGCGGAAATGGAAGGTGCTGAGGATAAATGAGGATACTGTTTATCAGCAATGGGCAGGGTGCGAATCCTGAGGCCTTTTCGGGCGGCGATATAAGGCTGTTCAGGCATATTAGACATTTGACTCAGCATTATCCTGATATCAGTGTATCGATGGTTGCGCCTGAGCCGGTATGTGAATACCAGGGCAAATTGATACCCCAAGCGAGTTTCATTCCTGTTAAAGCTACACTCTCGAATTCTCGCGGGCGCAGTAAAGCAGGTCACATGTTTGCAAATGTTATTTCGCTTTCAGATACTTTGCGCAAGCTTAAACGGCTCCCCGAGGTTGACCTGATTATTATCTATTCGGATTTCTTCTATAATGTTATTCCAGCTTTTGTTTTTTGCCGCAAGCGGAGGATCCCCTGGGTTCAGTTTATCCATCACAAATACACTCCGCCGGGAAAACGGCCCGGCAATTATTTTGTCAATGCAATCATGTATTGGCTTCAGCTTTTTTCTTTCAGATTGATACGGAAAAGAGCAGAGATGATTTTCGTTTATGATACCGACGAGGGCGACAGCTTGTTTTCGTATTTTACTCAGAGGGCGTTTCCCCGTGAAAGAATCCGGCGCATGGCCAACGGGATTGATGTAGAATATCTGAGAGAGTTGCCTTCGAAAGAAGTTTCTTATGACGCTGTATTTGTCGGCATGCGTCCTAATAAAGGGGTCTTTGATGTAATCCCTATCTGGAAATCGCTTGTGTCGTCGTTTGGATTGCGGCTGAAACTTGCTATGATAGGCGGATGCGATAATGCCACTCTTGACAAGTTGAGGAATGATGCTCAGGATGCCGGTATAAGCGACCTGATTGATTTTCGGGGCGCAATGGATCATGATAAATGTGTAAAGACTATGAAGGATGCCCGTTTTTTTCTGGCGCCCTCGCACGAAGAAGGTTGGGGAATTGCTGTTTGTGAAGCGATGGGCTTGGGTCTTCCTGTAGTGGCGTATGATCTTGGGGCGTACAACCGCATATACGGGGATTCCTATTTAAAGGTTCCTTGTTTTGATATGCGCAGGTTTGCAGAAAGAATAAAGGAATTGATGTCCGACCCTGTGATGTATCGTCATTACCAGGATATGGGGAGGGATACTGCTGCGAAATATGACTGGCAGACTATTCTTGAAAAAGACACTGAATCAATTCGTGAAATGGTAGAAAAACGATAATGGCGGAACTTGACACATTGTGATTTCCGGTCATTTTGGAGAGCGTGATGCGAACAGTCATAATAACCGGTGGGCTTGGGTTTATCGGGGTAAACACCGCCCTGCGTTTCCTGGGGCGCGGTTTCAAGGTTGTGGTTTTAGATAACATGAGCCGTCCAGGAACGAGCTTGAATCTCAACAGTCTGACTGAACAATTCGGGGATCAGATTGTTTTTGAACAGCAAGATGTGCGAAACGCAGATGATGTTTCTACAGTTTTCAAGGCCCATTCAAAGGCCGAAGCGGTGTATCACCTTGCCGGACAGGTTGCAGTAACAACTTCTGTAGCCGATCCGAGAGAGGATTTCGAGATCAATGCCCTGGGAACATTGAATGTGCTTGAAGCCGTTCGCCATGCTTGCCCGGAAGCTTTGCTTGTTTATTCGTCGACCAACAAGGTTTACGGCGGTATGGAAGGTGTAAGCGCCGTTCTAAGCGGACAGAAGTATGTTTACGAAAATATTCCGCAAGGCGTTAGCGAGTCAATGCCCCTCGACTTTCATTCTCCCTATGGATGTTCCAAGGGTTCCGCGGATCAATATGTTCGCGATTACAGCAGGATATATGGACTTCGCACTATAGTGTGCAGGCAATCTTGCATATACGGGCCGAGGCAATTTGGCGTTGAAGATCAGGGTTGGGTAGCATGGTTTACAATAGCCGCGATACTGGGACGTCCCATTGTGATTTATGGAGACGGCATGCAAACGCGAGACGTTCTTCATGTTGACGACCTTGTAGCCCTTTACGAGTCCCTTCTTGACCGGTCAGAGAGTCAGGCGGCCGGTGGAATCTACAACATTGGCGGCGGACCTGATTTTGTCATGTCGCTCCTGGAGTTGTTGAGCATGCTTGAGGACTACCTGGGCGCTGAGATACCGCATACTTTTGCGGATTGGCGTCCCGGCGATCAAAAAGTTTATATTAGCAATATTGAAAAAGCTCAGAAAGAGATTGGCTGGCGTCCACGATTTGCACCCTCGAAAGGAGTTGAATTACTATTCAAATGGGTAAAGGAAAACAAGGAATCAATTGAGAAAGTAGTCTAGCGGTTTTTTGGCTGGATGGTGCTGTTTGTAATGGCGCGCGCTTCATTGAACCGAGAAAGACTGTTGCCAGGCAATAACATAAAGTGACATCAATAAAAAAAAACAGGAATAACGAAATGCTGCTTCGTTACTATTTGACGCCAGCCAAACTGCTGCATATTGCCGGGGTTCTGTGGAGGAACTATGGAATCCGATTACCATGCGTTGTGATTGCTCGCTTTGCGGTCTACGGATGGTGCGTACTTTTTCGGACCGGGAAGACATTCAATCTTGATGGCAGGCATTATAGTTACGCCTTGAATCTGCAAAATGCCACGTTTCGCATTGAACGGGCAGTCGAGATTCCAGTCGCTTTGCAGATGTTCCAATTGACGGGCGATATTCTTGAAGTCGGAAATGTGCTTTCGCAATATTGCCGTTTTCATCACGACGTGGTCGACAAGTATGAGCAGTGCGAAGGAGTCCAAAATGTTGATATCATAGATTATCATCCTGAAAAGCGATATGATCTTATTATCAGCGTTTCTACACTAGAGCATGTTGGATGGGACGAGGTTCCGAAAGAACCGGAGAAGTTGCTGACAGCGGTGCAAAACATGAAGAACCTGCTGAAACCCGGGGGACGCATGATTCTGACTGTGCCGCTCGGGTATAACGACTATCTGGACTCATGCCTTCAGACCGGCTTGTTTGGTCTATCCCGTGTGATGTATATGAAACGAATATCAGCAAGGAACGATTGGGAACAAACAACATTGCCGGACGCGATGGGGCGGAAATATGGCTCCAGATATCCTTGCGCCAACGCGATTGCCATTGGTATCTACGAGCGTTTAAACTAAAGTGACTAGGATAAAAGCAATTTGTGCGCTCTACAACCGTATGGCGGACAGGCAGCTAAGAAATCCTGTGAGATATGCAAGTCAGAGGAATTGTCGGTACGCGGAACAGTGCGTACTATTGACTTTTTACCATGCGCGTTTATGCCTGATGCGGATTTTGAGAAAATTTATCAGGTACAGCACACTTGTGAACCAGCATAAGGGCGCGTGAAACAGCCAGAGAGATTCTTTTCGGGCGATTGCCTGTTTTATTGAATAGACGAACGGGTAAACAAAGGTCAGGTGTGACAGCGCAGCAAAATAGACGCTTTTTCCGGCATAGTCGACCCATGTCTTGCGCTCTTCTTTGCGCGTAGTGTGCTTCAGCGCGATTTTATTTCTTTTGCGGCAGTAGCCGCTTAATGAATTTGTGTAGTAATGCCGGACACCGTATCCGTCAATCATTGCAAAACGCGCATTTCCTTCCAGAGCCAGCCTCAATGTAACCTGTCCTTCCTCGAATGTGTCTTCTGCAAGGAAGCTGTCTATTTTGTCCCTTGTAAAGATAAAGCCGTTTGCTCCGCACGGATATCCCGGCGGCAGGTGGAAGCGGCGATAAACAAGATCTTCATGCGTTTCATTTTTTTCCAGGGTGGGTTTGGAAGCAATTTCCCATGCAAGCGGATCGTTGATGTGGAGTATTGCTGTTAGAAAATTATTCACTGCATTTCCGCCGGGTATTTTAAGGTAGTTAGACTCTACCCCGAAGATATCGGGAAAGTAGTCGAAAGCGCGAAGTGACTTATCCAGCCAATCTTTCTGGACAATTTCGTTATCCGCATCAAGAAGAACCAGGTATCTCCCGCGGGATTGACGCAAGGCCGCTGTCTTGCCGAATTCTGCAATCTTTTTCTGGTTCGGGATGATCTTGCAGAAGATTTTTCTCCGCTCGCTCCAGTTTTTGGCTAGCTTAACTGTTGCGTCGGTAGACAGCGCATCTGCGATAAGGACCTCAATTTCTGAATGCGGGAAAGTCTGTCCGGCGATGCTTTCCAGGCAACGCTCGATATTTCTTTCTTCGTTCAATGTCGGAATTATGAAAGACACTGTTGGCTTGTTTATCATCTCGCGTCAAACCTGCATTTGATATTTTTCTGTTGCATAAGAAAGATCGCCATGGAGGCACGGAGACTGTTCCGTGGCTCATCATCTCCGTGGTACGTTTCCCTTTTACCAGTGTCCAAGCTTCTAACATCTAACACAGGAGTCAGCAATCAGATAATTTGATAATGTTCAAAATGTTGAAGCCTGACAAACAAATCAACAGCGTAGAAACAGTAGCGTCCGATTGTTCGTTTGGTATGCAAGTGTAATACATTGCTGATGAAAGCCCTACGTCACCTTCTTGCGATTTATTCACTTGAAATCCTGCGGAAAAAGATATGGGTGTACGAGTATGTGTACGAGTACGAAAAACCCTGCAAATCGCTTACTCGTACACTCCACTCTCCCTTACTGAAACGTCAGAACACTACTGTTTTCAAATCCTAATCGTAATCGTAATCCTAATCCTAATCGACTTGCACCCCAAACCCGATTACGATTACGATTACGAACTGAGGCGGGGAGGGCGAACCTCCGCGTGAGCCCCATCGAGAAATGCAATTTATCGACTTGAAATCCTGCACAAAAGATATGGGTGTACGAGTATGTGTACGAGTACGGAAAAACCCGCAAATCGCGTACTCCTACACTCGAATCTCCTTCTTGCTGAGTGGCGATTTGCACAACTGTTTTTTTGCGGACTCGCTGGAGCTTGTTCTTCCATGGGAAGGGAGGAATTGAGGGATTGCTTGAACTGGAGCTTGTCAGCGTGCTTTGCTCTGTGTCAACATGTTAAGTCTTGTAGTTTTGCTTGAATGGCAATGTTGGTATTGGGAAAAGGAGACTTTGTGAAGGTATGTATATTAGCCTTTGCGCATCACTCTCGTGACGGGCGGGTCTATTTCAGGGAAGCTCGTCTTCTCCAGGAAGCCGGTTACGACGTTACCTTGATTGCCAGGGGAGATGCGGCGAAACCACTCAGGCATACTAAAAGAGACGGCATGGATGTCTTTGAGTTGCCTCGTAGGCCAGTGCCTGTTTTTATGCGTTTGTTTGCTGACCCTTTTGTCTTGGCCTGGATGTTTTTTGTTTCATTGAACAAATCTACCGGAGTCTCGGTTTTTCATTGTCATGAATATCAAAGCCTTGTGATAGGGTTTCTGGTCTCGCGTTTCCGGGGATGTTCGCTTATATATGACTGTCATGAATATCAGCCTGAAGGATTTGCCAGGCTTTTTCTGCCGATTTCGAAACGGTTATATGAACCAATCCGGCGATGTTATGAGAAATTTGAACGATTCTGTTCAAAGAGATTGGACGCGCTGGTAACTGTGAACGAAGATCTGGGAAGTCGGTTTAGAAGAGATCTTGAGAATGTTGTTGTTATACCTAATTATCCATCAAAAGACGCTTCACGCCACCTTGAAACTCCGCCCGAAGAATGGGCCACGAAATTGCGAAACAAAAGAGTCATGGTTTTTGCCGGCTACATTTCTCCGGACAGGGGCGTGACTTCATCTGTGCGCTTGCTAGGAGCCGAACCTTTGAAAGCAATGGAAGATATCTGCCTGCTTTTAATAGGCGGTGTGTCTGAAAGTTACAGAATGCAGGTCCAAAAGCTGGCTCGTAAATTAGACATAGAGGACAGGGTATTTCTGACGGGACGAGTTACGCACGACCAGATGCTTGGCTTTATCCGGTTCGGCTGTGTAGGGCTTAACCTGATAGAGCCGGTTCCTGAAAAGAACAAATGGGCGCAACCTGCAAAAGTGTTTCAGTATGCTCAGACGGGGCTTCCGGTTATTAGCAGTGGAGTGGGCGCATCCAAGAGCCTTGTAGAAGAGATGGGCAATGGTATAATTGTTGATCCGCATGATCTGGAACAAGCCGCGAAACAGATTGGCGAGTTGCTCTGCGATCGTGAAAAAATGAAATTGCTGGGCGATTCCGGCCGTCGGGCTTTTCTTGAACAGTTCAATCTGGAAGCTGTTGCGCCAAGGTTGTTCGATCTTTACAGGCATTTTGAAAGGCCGGAATCAGAGTGAGCATGTTATCTCTTCTAAAAAGAATAAGAAACCGGCTCGGCCCTCTATGGTGGCACAGCGGTCTTCTCTTTGTTGTTTCCCGTTTTGGCGACATCATATCACTCTATATAGGTGTCTTTCTTGTCCCGCAGTATATTTCCGAGGACAAGCTTGGCGCTGTTCTGCCGCTGACCCGACTGGCTGTCTTTGTTGCCATTCCGCTGACTACGCTTGTTAATACTGCGCGAAAGTATCTGAATTTTTTCCATGTAACGGAACAGCACGGCAAGGTGAAAGCCATATTGCGCGACCTTTTCCTGGTGGTCATTGGCCTATCGGTTCTTATTGTGATTTATCTTTGGCGGAAGTGGGAATTTGTTAGAGAAAGACTGGACACTGAGGATCCCAACCTTGTGTGGCTGATAGGCGGTATGGCAGTTGTGTCTTGCTGGCGCCCTCTGGTTACAATGGCGGCGCAAAGCCTTAAACAGTTCTACCGGCTGACGTTTTCCCGGCTTATTGCTCCGCTCTGCAGGCTTGCGATAATTCTTGCGGTCTTGCGGCAACTGCAACTTACCGGTTACCTGCTGGCTTCCCTGGTTTCCATGCTTGCCGGAATTGGAGCGCTAGCCGTTGGGTTAAAGCGTTATGCGCATGTTGGCATGAGATCCGAGAGTTATCGGGAACATCTTCCGGAAATGGGCAGGTACTGGGCGCCGGTAGCTCTTATCGGTCTTGCCCTGGCGCTTCAGAATCTGATTGAGCCATGGGTGATACGTCAGCGTCTTCCAGAATCAGTTTCCGCGGGTTATTACATAGCTTACATGTTCGGAAATATCCCGGCTTATTTAGGCGGCGCGGTTGTGCCGTTTCTTTTTCCTCTCGTTTCAGAAAGACATGAAAA
>CAZIXB010000066.1:0-8045 GCA_964543205.1 uncultured Victivallales bacterium | reverse complement strand
TACACCTTGAGGAGGACGTTGCAAAGAGTGTTCATTCCGGAGGATACAGCGGGGTTGATTTCAACAGGGCCGGTATTCCCCTTATGGAGATTGTAAGCGAACCGGATATTGATTCACCGGATACAGCTTTTGCATACCTGCAGTCTTTAAAGGAAATACTCATGTATGGGGAGGTCAGTGACTGCAACCTGGAGCAGGGGAATATCCGATGCGACGTCAACTGCAGCATTCGTCCTTTTGGAATAAAAAAGCTTGGCGTCAAGACGGAGATAAAAAATCTTAACACCTTTCGTGGAGTGCACGACTCGCTTGTCTACGAGATCAGCAGGCAGATTGAGACCCTTGACGGCGGCGGTACGATCAATCAGGAGACGCGGAGATGGGACGCAGAGGCCGGAATGACATTTTTGATGCGTTCGAAGGAATATGCTCATGATTACAGGTATTTTCCTGATCCGGATTTGCCTCCGGTCTGTCTTTCTCAAAGTGATGTTGATCGGTGGGCTGAAGAGGCGCCTGAGCTGCCCAGGCAGAGGCGTAAGCGTATCATTGCAGACTATGGCATACCTGCATATGACGCCGGGGTGCTTGTTGCGGACAAGGCCATGGCGGATTTTTTTGAGCGGGCGGCATTGTTGTGTGACAATTCCAAGGCTGTTTCCAACTGGGTAATGACAGAGATGAGCAGAATGCTTTCTGAATCCGGGAAGGATATTCGGGATTTGCCGCTGGAGCCCGGCGGACTTGCGGAACTGGTGAAACTGGTGGACAACAAAGCGGTGAGTTTCACGGGAGCCAAGAAGGTTTTTGAAGAGATGTTTAACCGCGGGGGGAGTCCTGCCGACCTTGTGGAGAGTCTGGGCGTTGGGCAGGTTAGCGACGAGACCGAGATAGAGAAATTCGTTGATCAGGCTATGGAAGAAAACCCAAAATCAGTTCAGGATTACCGGGCGGGGAAAAAGCAGGCGGCAAAATTTCTCGTCGGCCAGGTTATGCGGCTGAGCAGGGGCAAAGCAAATCCTCGTCTTGTTAACAAGTTGATTGAGACCAAGATAAATAAATAGTTTTTTTGTATTTGTCGGCTGGCATTTCGCGTTTGAACTTTCCGGATGGATAAGGCATTATCAGACCGGTCAACTAATCAACTTCAGGAGTTGCCTGCCGGATTGTTTCAGATCGACGGGCAGGGCTGAAGGCGCTATGCCCTGCATACGAGATTTGATTGTGTTTGTTTTTGCGGTAAAACAAGCCATTGTTTATTGGCAGGGACGGATAATCGGGAGCAGCACAAAATGTTTGCGCGGGTTCATGGAGGAATGATTTGACTTCAAACGACAATTATGTCCTTGAGATTCTGGAAGAAAACGGCGCTTTGTCTCCAGAGCAGATTGAGGAAGCACGGGCTGCGACTAATGGAGAAGGAAGCAGTGTTCTGGATCGGCTTATGCAGGAGGATGTAATTAGCGAGAAGGAAGTGCTTGCTCTTCTTGCCAATCAGCTTGGCATGGAGCTTGTGAACCTTGGAGGGGTACAGCTTGCCCCCGAGGTCAGGGACAGTATTCCTTCAGACATAGCCCGCCGGTACAAGGTTGTTCCAGTCGATGTTCAAGACGAGACTGTTACCGTGGCGCTTAGCGATCCGCTGGATTTTGATGCCCTGGATACTTTGCGGTATCTTTTAAAGAAGAATGTTGAGGGTGTTGTCGCCTCCAAATCTGAGATCAAGGCTACGTTGGACAAGTTTTATGCCGCGGAAGAGACAATGGCAGCCATGGTGGATCAGGCTAATGATGAGAATATTGATATTGCATTGACAGGCGGGAATGATCTGGTTGAGCAGGCCGATGCAACGGAGACCGATGCGCCCATAATAAAGCTGGTGAGCCTGATTATCCTGGAGGCTTTCCGGAATCGAGCTTCGGACATTCACCTGGAGCCGCTGGAGAAGAAGTTTAGGGTGCGGTACCGGGTTGACGGTGTGCTCCATGAGGTTGACAGCCCTCCCAAGCGTCTGCAATCGGCTATAATCAGCAGGGTAAAGATAATGGCTGATATGAAGATTTCCGAGAAGCGTGTTCCTCAGGATGGCAGGATAGAGGTTAACATTCTTGGCCGCGAGCTGGATCTTCGTGTTTCTACTGTGCCGACGAATCATGGCGAGAGTGTGGTCATGCGTATTCTGGACAAACAGAATCTTGCGCTGGGGCTGCCGAAGCTGGGTTTTCTTTCTGATGACCAGCAGACTTTTGAGCGGCTGATAAGTCTGCCCGACGGCATTTTCCTGGTAACTGGTCCGACCGGATCAGGAAAGACCACGACTCTCTATGCCTGCCTTGGGCACATCAACCGACCTGACAGAAAAATCATCACTGTTGAGGATCCTGTGGAATACCAGATGTCCGGTATTAACCAGGTGCAGGTTCGTTCGGGCATAGGGCTGACGTTTGGTGCTGCTTTGCGTTCAATTTTGCGCCAGGCGCCCAATGTCGTTATGATAGGCGAGATTCGCGATCTTGAGACTGCGAACATAGCCACCGAGGCTTCCCTGACCGGCCATCTTGTATTCAGCACATTGCACACCAATGACGCCCCCAGCGCAGTGACGCGGCTCCTTGATATAGGCGTCAAGCCTTTTCTTGTTGCTTCTTCGGTTCAGGCTGTTATGGCCCAACGGCTGGTCCGGATGATTTGCGAGAACTGTAAAGAACCTTATCAACCCGAGCGCTCAGAAATTGAACTTCTGGGATCTGGCGCGGTCCACCTTGATGACGCGCAGTTTTATCACGGCAGGGGATGCGAAAAATGTTCCCTTACAGGTTATCAAGGGCGGAAAGGCATTTTTGAGATTTTCGAGATGACCGACGAGATCCAGGACATGATTTTTCAGCAACTACCGGCTTCGCAGATGAGGATACGCGCCAGGGAAATGGGCATGAGAACGCTGCGCGAAGACGGCTTGAGAAAAGTTGCAGCCGGGTGGACAACGCTTGAAGAGGTGTTACGAGTAACTATGGGGGACCTGGACTGATGAGTGAATCTGTTGAAATGAATGACTTGCTTGAGCTTGCTATAGAAGAGGGCGCCTCTGATATTCATTTGAGCGTAGGCTTGCCTCCGCAGTTTAGAATACATGGAGGGTTGGAGTCGATTGATGTTCCGGTTCTTACCGGCGCAGACACGGAACGGCTTATGAAGAGCATAACCTCGGCTGATCACCAGCAGAAGGTTCGGGAAGGGGGCAGCACTGATTTTGGTTTTGGTTATGGAGAAAAGGCGCGGTTTCGTGTGAGCGTCTTCAAGAGCAAGGGCAACTTTGGAATTGTCCTGCGCCTGATACCCTCCGAACTCATGTCGCTGGAGGAGATAGGTCTTCCACCCCAGGTCAAGGAACTGCTCTTCCGTCCGCGCGGCCTGATACTTGTGACCGGTCCGACTGGATCGGGTAAATCCACAACTCTTGCCAGTATGATCAACGTTATTAATCAGCAGCGCGACTGCCATATAATAACCGTTGAGGATCCTATCGAGTATTATCACAATCACAACAAGTCCATAGTGACTCAGCGTGAAGTAGGAGTTGATGTAAGCAGTTTCAAGGAAGCGCTGCGGCGGGCCTTGCGCCAGGATCCGGATGTAATACTTGTTGGGGAAATGAGGGATCTTGAAACCATGGAGGCGGCTATAACCGCGGCGGAAACAGGGCACCTTGTTTTTGCCACCCTCCACACGACCGGCGCGGCCAGGACTGTGGACAGGATTGTTGACGCGTTTCCGACCGACCAGCAGGAGCAGATAAGAACCCAGCTTGCCGTGGGAATTATTGCTGTTGTGTCGCAATTGCTGCTTGTAAGGGCAGATGCTCCAGGTCGCGTTGCAGCCTTTGAAATAATGATATCCACCCCATCGATACAATCGTTGATTCGCGACAACAAGACGTACCGTATCAGTTCAGATATACAGACGGGGGCCAAGTACGGCATGATTACTCTTGATGCGCATCTGCTGGCATTGTACAAGGCAGGGCAGATAAGTTACGAGGACATGATAACGAAGGCCCAGGATGCCGAAGGTCTTGTGCAGAAACTGCAGGATGCGCAACAGCAGAAGAAAAAAAACAGGTGAGGTATGGCAGAGACCAAAGATATCAGTCCTTTGCTTCGGCTGCTCTCTGAGCGGGAAGCGCTTGACGATCAGAGCATGCGGGAAGTGCAGGAAGAGCATGAGCGCACGGGCAAACCCGTGCGCAACATTGTAATTGACCTTGAACTTATCTCGGAGGACGACCTCCTCGAGATAATAGCCGGTTATCTTGGCTCTACGGTGATAAACCTTCCTGCCCAGGATATAGCCAGGGACACTGTCTACAGTGTGCCGGCGAGTATTGCCAGGATGTACAACGTTGTTCCTATAAGGGCCACCGATGATTCCGTTGAACTTGCCACCTTCAACCTGGTGAATCCGGAAACCATGGATGAACTGATGTTTGCGTTGACAAGAGAAGTAAGTTTTGTTCTGGCCCGAGAAGAGGATGTGAGGGCCTGTCTGAATCAGTTTTATCAGGACGATACTGAGGCGGTTAACGAGATGCTCGCGGCTCTTGAGACGGATATTGATAAAGTTGACGGAGGGTTGAAACTCTCTGAGGATGTCGATGAAAAGGGCATTGAGGAAGCCGCCGGCTCGACCCCGGTTATCAGGTTTGTGAACCTTGTTTTATATCAGGCTGTTAACGACAGAGCTTCGGATATACATTTTGAGCCGTTTGAAAAAGAATTCAAAATAAGGTACCGGGTTGACGGAGCGCTTTACGAGATGGCGCCTCCGCCCAAGCGTCTTGCCCTGCCGGTCATTTCAAGAATCAAGGTTATGTCGGGATTGAACATTGCTGAACGGCGTCTGCCGCAGGACGGCAGGATACAGTTGAGCATAAGCGGTCGGCTCATTGATCTGCGTGTTTCCACGCTTCCTACCCAGTTTGGAGAAAGCGTGGTCCTTCGTGTGCTTGACAGAAGCGTGGTTTCGCTGGACCTGGAGAACCTTGGCATGCCCGAGGATGTGTACGAAGGATTCAGCAGGGACATACTGAAACCTAATGGCATCGTAATTGTTACCGGTCCGACCGGGTCAGGAAAGACTACCACTTTGTATTCAGGTCTTAGGAAGATCAACACCATAGACCGTAAGCTGCTTACTGCCGAAGAGCCGGTTGAGTATGATATCGAGGGTATAATTCAGGTTCCTGTAAATGAACAGGTCGGCAATACATTTGCAAACATCCTGAGATTTTTCCTGAGGCAGGATCCAGACGTGATGATGGTTGGCGAAATACGTGACGCGGAGACCGCCACGATAGCGATTCAGTCTTCTTTGACGGGGCATCTTGTTTTTTCAACGCTTCACACTAATGATGCGGCCGGCGCGATTACAAGGCTTATAGATATGGGGGTGGAGCCTTATCTTGTTTCTTCAACCCTGGAGACCGTTCTCGGCCAGCGGCTTGTCCGAACGATTTGCAGGAACTGCAAGAGAGAATATGCGCCTGACGAGAACATACTCAAGAGCCTGGGTTTGAAACGCGAAGAAATAGGTGACAGGCCGTTTGCCTACGGCGCTGGCTGCGACAAATGCAACGACACCGGGTATCATGGACGGCGGGGCATATATGAATATATGGGCATCAGCGAGACTATCAAGGAAATGATCAACGAGCGGCAGCCGACTATGACGCTTCGCCATAAGGCTGTGGAGCTTGGCATGAGAACGCTGCGCGAAGACGGCATAAGAAACATCCTGGAAGGGCACACAACTGTTGAAGAGGTGTTGAAGTACACTTGATGTGTATCGCCCGCATCTAACGGCCGGGCCGGCTTCAAGGCGGCAGCGCCCATGTTGCATGTCTTAATTTTATGAATTTAACCGGCTGATCCGGTATAAAGGAAAGGTAAGCGATGGAAAATGTTTTGGTTTTAGGCCCTGGACCTGCAGGTTTGACTGCGGCAATATGTTGTGGGCGCGCCAATCTGGAACTTCTGGTTGTTCACGGTTCCAGTATAGGCGGACAGCTTACTACCGCTACGGAAATTGAGAATTTTCCAGGGTTTCCCGAGGGCATTGGCGGCGCAGAGCTGATGGGACGGTTTCGCAATCAGTCTGGCCGGTTCGGGTGCAGGTCTAAAACAGGCGAAGCTGTGTCTGCGGAATACAGCAGACAGCCTTTGCGCGCCTTTTTATCAGGAGGCGAAGCAATTGAATCTCGCACTGTTATCCTGGCAACCGGATCCAGTCTCCGTTATCTCGGTCTTCCTTCCGAACAGAAGTGGATTGGCCGGGGCGTTCCAACTTGTGCGGCCGGTGACGTCCAGGATCATCAATACCGACAGGCAATCATGACTTCGGGTTCGGGGCCCCAGGCGGCGCTTGAAGTTGAACGGTATCTTTCCAGGTTATGAAATTCTTATCGATCAGAATGAGACGTCGGATTACTGAGGACTGGTCCTCCTATTTACGTTTGCTTTCTTATGCTCGTCCTTACATGACTCGTCTGGTTGCAGGCGGATTGTGCGGAGTTATCTGCGGCGCATCCATGGTTGGTTTTCTACCTGTGATAAACCGTCTTTTCCCGCAAGTGTTCAACTATGAAACAGGGGGAATTCCGCAAGTCTTCATGTTTATCGCTTTGATTGTGGGTCTGGCGTTTCTCATGGGATTTGCGCAATATTTCAGTGATTACTTTATTCGATGGGTAGGGCACAGGGTGGTCATGAACCTCCGTATCAAGGTCTTCTCTCATCTGCAAAATCTTTCTGTGGCATATTTTGACAAGAACAAGACCGGTGAAATGATTTCCAGGACGATAAACGACAGCACCTTATTGGAAAGCGCGGTTTCGCGAGTTGCCACAGACTTGTTCCGGCAGCCGGTAATTGCTGTTGGCACGGTGATATTTCTTCTTTTTCTAAGTTGGGAAATGGCTGTGATTGGTCTTGTTCTGTTGCCTTTATGCATGGCTCCGGTTTTACTGTACGGCAGAAAGGTAAGGCGATCGGCCAGGGAGGCCCAGGAGCGGCTGGCGGATATTGTCTCGATAATGCAGGAGAGTATATCTGGAGTAAGGGTAGTCAAGGCTTTCAGGATGGAGAAGCGTGAGCTTGATCGTTTTGGCGACCAGTGCCGGTCATTTTTCGGCAGGATGATGCGCGTGGTGCGTTCCAAGGCGATAATAGAGCCGATTATAGTACTTATTTCCGCGGTTGGGGTGGCTCTTACTCTTGGGTATGCTTATGCTGTCAGGGTTGAGTGGAATGAGTTTATGACTTTTGTGGCCGGGTTGGTGATGCTTTACGATCCGGTAAAAAGGCTGAGCAAGCTGAGATTGAATATTGACCACAGCGCGGCTGCCGCAGACAGAATTTTTGAGATTCTCGACACGGAAAACGCTGTGAGGGAAAAACCCGGAGCGATACAGCTTGTCTCGCCGGTTGATAGCGTGGAACTCGAAGCGGTCAGCTTTGCTTACAAAGACACCCCTGTTTTGCGAGACATCAATTTGACAGTGCGTTCCGGCCAGAGGGTGGCCCTGGTCGGTTGTTCCGGCTCCGGGAAAACAACGCTTGTTAATCTTATCCCCCGTTTTTTTGATCCTACATCAGGCAGAATACTGATCAACGGGACTGATATCAGGGATGTCACTTTGAGCTCTTTAAGGGGGTTGTCAGGTCTGGTTACCCAGGAGACCTTCCTTTTTAACGACACTGTTGCAAATAATATTGAATACGGCAAGCCGGGGGCGTCCAGGGAGAAGATCGAGGAAGCTGCCCGGAAAGCCTATGCGCATGATTTTGTAAAAGAATTGCCTGAGGGCTATGAGACAGTCGTAGGGGAAAGGGGCACCAGGTTGTCCGGCGGGCAGCGTCAGCGTCTTGCGATTGCCAGGGCGATCCTCAATGACCCGCCCATTCTGATTCTTGACGAAGCCACCAGCGCGCTGGATACGGAATCAGAGAGACTTGTACAAGCTGCGCTTGATGACTTGATGGAGGGGCGCA
>CAZIXB010000065.1:0-8057 GCA_964543205.1 uncultured Victivallales bacterium | reverse complement strand
CGCAGCAGGAATTTTGTGAGATCTGCGGGTTAGTTGGCGGTATGGGTTACAAAAGCTTCCGCGGTCTTTGTAAGGGTATTGTTTGTTCCTGTAGTCTCTATGGTGGATGTGAGTGTAACAACCTGCACTGCCGCGTTGCTGTTCGGAACAAACTCGCTGGTGTATGTGGTTGTTCTTCCAGATCTTGACGACAGTCTGCCAAGGGTTTCGTTATTCAGGCTCCAGCTATATTCATATCCTTCCTGCGCCGTAAACGTGACGGTATCGCCTTTCTGGTTGACTGTTGCGCTGTCAGGGGTTATCAGGGGATTTTCCGATGTCGGCTCGATTTCGCAACTACAGAAAACTGCTATCATAAAAACAGACACGGCAGCAACAAATACAATTGTGCAAACAAAGCGATTCATAGCGTTGAGGCTATTGCACAATCCGCCCGTTGTCAAGCGGCAATCAGCGCGCATTTCTAACCGGGAGCCGGGATCCTGGCGTATAGCCCGCATATCTCACAAAATTCCTGCTGCGAGCGCGGATAGCGCCATTGCGACGACACGAATTGGTAAAACGCCAGATTGCAGTATGTCTATACGGCTGCTCCGGCGTTTTACCAATTTACGCCCCCGCAGCAGCGCTCTCCACGCTCTGGCTGCGAAATTCCGTGAGATATTCAGGCTAAATCCAGTTAGTTTGAAGAAGGCATTGCGAACCGGGCCTGAAACCCTTAGTATTAATGTAAATCCTTCAGGAGAGACAGAATGATATCAACAGAAAAGATTTGTCTGACTTTTATATTATGCGCCACGCTAATTTTTGGGGCAACTGGCTTGCCTGTTGCGCCGGTCTACGGAGCAGACGGGAACGAGGGAGAGTTAGTAGACGGGCTTGTGGCGCAGGTCAACGAAAGTTATATAACCCTTAGCGATGTTATGGCCAGGATTGAGCCGCTGCGAAGCAGGCTGATTCGTGTTTACAGGGGCCGAGAGCTGGAAAAGAGACTTGAAGAAGCATTTGAGCAGGTTACCGGAGATCTTATTGCAAGGGAGCTTGTGCTGGATGCTTACGAAAAACAGGAAAGGCAGCTTCCGGAGACGCTGATAGACGAGAGGGCCCATGAGATCATACGAGAGGTTTTTGGGGGAGATCGCAACGAATTGATGAAAGAGCTTGCAACCGCTCAGATGACCTATGAACAATGGCGGGAAAGCGTTCGCGAGCAGATGATAATTTCTTATATGACAAGGATGAGGATAGATCAAAATGTCGATGTTTCTCCTCTGGAGGTGCAAGAGTTCTATATTGAGAAACGGGAACAATTCAAGGAACCCCGCAGAGTTGATGTCAGCATGATCTTGCTTCGGGGCGAAAGCGGGGAGGCTCTTGATTCCAGGATTGAATCGGTTGAAAAGGAACTTGGCGAGGGGACGGAGTTTGCGGAAGTTGCGAAGAAATATTCCGATGGCAACAAGGCTGAAAGCGGTGGTGATTGGGGTTGGGTTGATCTTGAAAACCTGAGAAAAGAACTGCAATCGGCGATTGAGAAGCTTGATCCGGGACAAGTCAGCGAGCCTGTGAAACTCGAAAACGGAGTTTTTTTTGTGAAACTCAAAGAGTTGAGGGGGGGCAAGCCGCTGCTACTGAAAGATGTGCGAGATCGTATAAGGGATCGCATTAAAGAGAGCAAAAGGCAGCGTCTCTACAATGAATGGATTTCAGCGCTGAGAAAGAAGGCCGTGATAAAAAAGTGGAACGTTAACATCTTCTGATTGTTTATGATGCGTCTTTCCGAAGTTCGAAACACTCTTAAGCGCATAGATTTTCATCCAAGCCGGAGGCTTGGACAGAATTTCCTTATAGACGGTAATATCCTCAAAATATTGACAGATGCTCTTGATGTCCACGGGCATGACAGCATTGTGGAAATAGGGCCGGGGCTTGGCGCCGCAACTGAGGGGCTGCTGTGTTGCGCCGACAGAGTAACGGCTGTAGAAAAGGATCGGGCGTTGTATTGTTTTCTCAGGGACCGGTTTGCCGGCGCTGACAATTTTGAGCTTATCAATGCCGATGTGCTGGACCTTGATCTCGGGTCATTTTACGGTGAAAGGCAGATTCAAAAAGTCTTTTCTAATCTGCCGTATTCTTCCGGATCGCGTATTTTGGTGGAGCATGTCAAGCTTGACAGCCCGCCGCCTGATGTGGTGGTAACGGTTCAGAGCGAGGTTGCGCAGAGGATTGTCGCAGGCCCTTCGCAAAAGGGGCGATCGTTTCTCGGGATTCTGGTTCAGGCTGTTTATGATGCTCAGCTTATAAGGAAAATAAGCCCTTCTTGTTTCTGGCCAGTCCCGGAAGTTGAATCGGCAATAGTCCGCCTGACCAGGCATTCCGACCTGTTTGCGGGAAGGGCTGAGAAAAGCGATTTTATCAGGTTCAGTAAGATGATATTCAAGCACAGGCGCAAACAGATTGCATCGATATTGCGCCGCTGTCTGCCTGCCAGCGGGCAATACGCAGTTCATGTTGAAAACATGCTTGAAGTCTGCGGCATAAGTCCGCAATCTCGCCCGGGCGATCTGCTTCTTGAACAATGGATACTTTTGACAGCTCAGCTCAAGAAATTTGATGATCTCAATCCCAGCCGCGAACTCAAAGAACCCAAACATTGACAGGGGAAAAGTCTATGGCAGACAATACGACTCCTATGATGCGCCAGTATATGCAAATTCGGGAGAAGATGCCCGACAATGTCGTTCTTCTTTTCCGGCTTGGCGATTTTTATGAGATGTTTTTTGATGATGCCAGACGCGCCGCGCCGATTCTTGATGTTGCTTTGACCAGGCGCAATAATGTGCCCATGTGCGGGGTGCCTTATCATGCAATTGACAGCTACCTGTCGAGACTGTTGAATTCGGGTATAAAGGTAGCCGTCTGCGAGCAGGTGGAGGATGCTTCTGCGGCCAAAGGTATAGTCAAGCGCGAAGTGACGAGAATTATCACCCCTGGCACGGCGACGGAGGAGGGGGCGCTTGAGGCTAAGCGCAACAATTACCTGGCTACAGTGTGCGAACTGGGCGGGTCTTATGGACTGGTTATGCTTGACCTTTCCACCGGCGCCTTCTGGGGCGAGCATATAAGCGGGGAACTGCTTGCCGATGAGCTTAAGCGTTATGCTCCCAGTGAATGTGTTGTGCCGTCTGGGCAGGCTGATATGTTCGGCGCAATAAGCGGCGAAATCCCTCGCGAAATCACGAAATGCGACGACTGGGTTTTTGATATGGAAGCCTGCAGGGAAAGGTTGATCCGGCATTTTGGAGTGCATTCTCTGGAAGGGTTCGGCTGTGAAGGCAAGCCTGCTATAATTTCAGCGGCTGGGGGAGCGCTGTATTACGTCAGAGAAGATCTTTGCAGGACCGTCGGCCATATCCGCAATTTCCGGGTGTTGGATAATAGCGGATATCTTGCCATGGACCAGGCCACCTGCTCCAACCTGGAACTTGCGTCTTTGCCGGGCAGGAATATTCCGATGAGTCTTCTTGATGTTCTTGACGCGACACGCACATCCATGGGCGGGCGTATGATGCGGCATTGGCTTTTACGGCCGCTTGCATCTATAGAAGAGATAAGGGCCCGGCATGAAGCGGTCGATCTGATTCAGAAAGACAGGTTTCTTCTGTACGACATTCGTTCGGCGCTTGGCAATGTTCGCGATATTGAGCGGCTTATCGCAAAAATCGGGGAGGGAAGGGGAAACGCCAGGGATCTCAGGTCGCTGGGTCAGTCTCTATCTTTTATGCCCGGTGTGCGGCAGCTCATTTCCGGCTTGCCGTGCCGGATGCTCGAAGAAATTGAGAATACAATTTGTGAAAATCCTGATCTTGTTGACTTGATTGAAAAGGCAATCGATCCTGAGCCTTCTGCGTTGCTAAAGGACGGCGGCATGATCCGGAGCGGCTATAGTTCGGAACTTGATGAGTTGCGGGACGCATCTTCGCGGGGCAAGCAATGGCTTGCCGAATACCAGGCTTCCGAGCAGAAAAAGACAGGAATAAAGAACCTCAAGGTCAGACATAACAAAGTTTTCGGCTACTACATCGAGGTGTCCAAAGGCCAGGTTGATAATGTTCCTGACAATTATGTTCGTAAGCAGACATTGGTTAATGCCGAGCGTTATGTGACTCCCGAGCTTAAGGAGTACGAGAACAGGATTATCGGCGCGCAGGAAAGAAGCAGGGAGCTTGAGTATCATCTATTCCTGGATGTCCGGGAAGCCGCAGTAAAAGAGACATCGACGATACAGCAGACAGCAGGCGCTATTGCAAAAATTGATGTTTTAGCGTCTCTGGCAGACAGAGCTTCTGCCTATGGATATGTAAAACCACAAGTTGACGACTCTGACAGGATAGATATAAGGGCGAGCAGGCACCCGGTGGTCGAGCGGATGTCGGATACTGATGCGTTTATACCCAACGACATTAAGCTTGACCGGAGTTCCAACCAGCTCTTGATCATTACAGGCCCGAACATGGCGGGAAAATCCACTTATATCAGGCAGGTTGCCATAAACGTGATAATGGCGCAGATGGGTTCCTTTGTCCCCGCTGCCTCGGCGAATATCGGGATTGTCGACAGGGTTTTCACCCGTGTGGGAGCAAGCGACGACCTGGCGAGGGGCAGGAGCACTTTCATGGTGGAAATGCAGGAAACCGCCAATATTCTGAACAATGCCACGCCGCGCAGTCTTATCGTTCTTGATGAGATTGGCCGGGGAACAAGCACTTTTGACGGAATCAGTATAGCATGGGCAGTTGCCGAGTATCTTCACGACAACAAAGAGACAAAGGCTCGGACCGTATTTGCCACCCATTATCATGAGCTGACGGACCTAGCCCTTGAGATGAAGGGCGTGAAAAATTACAATGTTCGTGTAAAGGAAGAGAACGATGAGATTGTCTTTTTGAGGAAGATAGCCGCAGGCGGTTCGGATAAGAGTTATGGCATTCATGTTGCCAGCCTGGCTGGTATGCCGGAGAAGGTTATACAGAGATCCAGGGAGATACTTGGGAACCTTGAAGAAGGGGAATTCGGAGAAACCGGCGCTCCGAAGATTGCAAGGCGCCGTTCTTCCCGCAAACAGGTTGATCCCGATCAAATGAGGCTGTTATGATCCTTTTACCTGATGTTGACTGACTTTTTCAAAGAAGCCCAGTATTTTCTTGTATAGATATAAAGGGACAAGCCGTTGACAATGAACACCAGCGCCTCGATGGGGTAAAGAACCAGGCTGGGAATGAATTGCAATGGGGAAGCTTCGATGAAATATATGACACAGATTGCGGGAAAGTTGAGCAGTGTCCTGAATTTGCCCGCCCAATTTGCCTTTCCGCTCATATTGTCTGCGGCCCCGATGGAACGCAGGAAGGTAACCCACAGGTCGCGGGAGAGAAGAAACACAGACAGGACAACAAGCGCGACCCCGTGCTTTATATTGCCGTTAAATGTCGCGACAAAAATCAGCAGGGGCAGCGTGGTGACGTAGAAAAATTTGTCGATCAGCGGGTCCGCATGGGCCCCAAAGTCTGTTTCCACCTGGAATCTTCGCGCGAAATAGCCGTCCAGCAGGTCTGTTATTGCCGAGGCTGCTAGCGACAAGAAGGATATCCAGAATATCCATGGTATTTCGTGAAATTCAAAAATCAGCGCTCCGGCCATAAAAGCCAGCACAAGCGGTAGGCGCACCACTGTAAGCAGGGTTACGAGCCCGAGTTTGTAGCAACGCTGCATGATTTCCGGTCGGTCAACTACGACTGGTCTTCGCCGAGCTGGTATCGGAGGAATCGGCGGATGACAATGTTGTCGTCTATTTCTTTGCTTTTAGATTCAAGTAATGCGGTTATTGACAATTTGGGCTCTTTTACAAATCCCTGTTGCAGGAGGCATATTTCTTCATAGAATTTGCCCAGCTTGCCCTCGACAATTTTATCGACAATATTCTCCGGTTTATCTTTAACCTGTTCCGCATAAATTTTGCGTTCTGCTTCGAGAACATCCTGAGGGACTTCTTCCGGTTTCAGATACGTGGGATTTGCCGCGGCCACGTGCAGAGTGAGGTCTTTAACAAGGTCGGTAAAAACCGGAGATGATACGGAGTCCTCTTTTGTGCAACCTACTTCTATGAGCACTCCAACCTTTCCGCCAAGGTGGATATAGGAGCCGAGTTTGCCAGCGCCCTGAAGTTGGAATCTGTCATAGCGTTTCAGAACGGTGTTTTCTCCGAGTTCGGTTATTTTCTGGGTAAGCTCGTCTTTTATCTCTTCTTTCAAGTCACCCTCCGCGGAGCAGGCACGGCGGCTCAAATCATCAACAAACTGGCGGAACACTTCATTTCTTGCTACGAAATCAGTTTCGCAGTTAACCTCGACAAGCGATCCGATTTTACCGTCATCGGTGATTGCTGAATCTATAAGACCCTGGTTCGCCGACCGCGAAGCCTTTTTGGACGCTATGGCTACGCCGCGTTTTCTTAGTATAGTGGTAGCCTGTTCGACGTTTCCTTCGGCTTCCTGTAAAGCCTTTTTGCATTCCATCATGCTCACTCCGGTTGCGTCCCGGAGTTCTTTTACCAGTTTTGCGGTTATTTCGGCCATAGTATCATTCTCCTTCAATTCTCAATTATATATTTTTTATGATATGCAAATCTCTCTAAAGAAATTGCGCTTGGCACAAGCCGGGATTTAGACCTTTTGTTTAGCCTGCTCTGGTTCTTCTACGGTTGGTGATGTTTCCACGGGTTGAGCTTTGGCGGTTTTCTCCTCTGTGGTTTCACTGGCTGGCTCGGATTGTTCTTCCGTTTGGTGAGGCGGTTGCTGTGAAGGCTTTGCTTTCTCTTTTTCTTCCTGCTCTTTTGCTTTTGCTTGCGCTTCCATTTCTGCCTCAGCAGCGATTCTCGCGTAATCTGCCGACGCCTTTATCACGGTATCGGCGACGAGTCCACTGATCAGACGGATAGCCCTGATAGCGTCATCGTTTCCAGGAATAGGATAATCTACCGGACTTGGATCGCAGTTTGTGTCGACTATAGCGACCACCGGTATGCCTATGCGATTGGCTTCCGCAATTGGAATGGATTCCTTGGCTATATCTATGACGAACATAACGCCCGGGAACTCTGTCATGCCTGCAATTCCGGTAAGATTGCGGTGGAGCTTATCAAGCTCGTTATGCAGCCTTGATGCTTCTTTTTTGCTTAGCTTTTCCATCTCTCCGGACTGTTCCTGGCGGTCAAGTTCCAGCATTCTGTTAACGCTGTTCCGGATTGTTTTGCTGTTGGTCAGAGTTCCGCCTAGCCAACGGTGGGTAACATAGTGTTGGCCGCATCGTTCGGCTGCTTCTTTGACCGCATCGCGGGCCTGTTTCTTGGTTCCAACAAATAGCGCTGAGCGCCCCTGGGAAACCACTTCATAGACGAAATTCAGCGCTTCTTTAAGGCATGTGAGGCTTTTTGAAAGGTCGATAATGTGGATTCCGCTGCGCTTATCAAAGATGTATTTCTTCATCTTCGGGTTCCAGCGCTTTGTCTGGTGCCCGAAGTGCACACCGGCTTCCAGTAATGTCTTTACGTTTACTTCCTGTTTTGTTTCTTCTGCGACGGGCATATACCCTCTCCTTATGTTAAGGCCGTTTTTCCGAGATGTTCCCGAAAAGACGGTCAATCCGCTTTGATCTCCCCGGAGACAGGGAGATGCTCGCTTCCGTTCCTGGCGACGCGGCAGAAGTTATCTGTGGCGCGGCCGGAACCCGACAGAGGCACGTACTTTATCAGATACCCGATGGCATACAAGCGGAAAATGAATTTGTGATGAATTTATTCATTGTCTTGATCGTCGTCTACGAAGATCGGGACAATGATGATGGTGTACAATGTATCCAAAAGAGGGAAGGAAAGACTGTGCCGGCGCGTAATTTGTAGTTCTGGCTGGATTTAACCTGGCTGATTCATTTACATTAGTGAACTAGACCCCATCCGAAAAGGGTCGGAGAGCAATAAGACCGGCAATGCCGGAGAAAAG
>CAZIXB010000064.1:0-8102 GCA_964543205.1 uncultured Victivallales bacterium | reverse complement strand
AGAAACAGAGCCACGAGGATCATTGTCGTTTTCATCATCTTCTCAAACCGAACGTTTAATATGTTTCCTGACTTGTTTTATCAGGTTATTTATTGATCTTATATTCAAAGTTTGTTGAAAAAAGATTTGTTGTCAAGATTTCTTTTCTGGAATTATGCTTGCGTTCTTCCTTGCAGGCAAAAATGTTAGAACAGACCGTCACTACGTCCGACAGGGATATAAAGTATTTCTGTAAATAATGCTTGAACGGGTGAGTCATATTATAGTATGAAAGTATAGTAAATATATGTTTTTGTTAAATGTTTAGACTTATTACGCAGGTAATACAGTAATAGACG
Organism: uncultured Victivallales bacterium; assembly: GCA_964543205.1. Classification (GTDB taxonomy): domain Bacteria; phylum Verrucomicrobiota; class Kiritimatiellia; order UBA8416; family CAYSRM01; genus CAYSRM01. Next base: position 7,764 of record CAZIXB010000064.1, on the reverse strand, counting down.
GTTTGCGGTATATTATTGTATTAGCCTTAGCGCACTTGCTGTAAAGGGTGTATTACAATGGATATAAGCGACTTACAGATGGAAGAATTTGGCGAGTATCTTCTTCGCAAGAGCCTTTGTCAGGAAGAAAAGGCAAGGTTTTATGTCTATTGGGTGCAAAAGTTCTTTGGCATGGCAAGGGACTGGGCGCCGGACTCGTGGGAAGTGCTGTTGCAGAGGTATGTGGATTCGCTGGGTAAAGATCAGAGGTATAAAGATTGGCAGATCGAGCAGGCACAGCGAGCTGTGAGGCTGTATTTTCATAACTTCCGTGACGGTAGAGATAGTAGTGATGTGAAGAAGTCGGCAATTGAAATGGGGGAGGATGGCGGGGTTGATTCATTTGCTCTATTCAGGAGCATGCGGGAGCGTTTAAGGTTTAACCATTATTCTTACCGCTCTGAACAGACATATCTGGACTGGGTTAAACGTTTTGTGATTTATACGACAGGTAGTTCGAATAATGAAGGAAGCGGCGCAAAAAAGAGGAGCCGGAAAATGCAACGCAGCGGTCGTCCTCTTGACGCCCGGGACGGACAGATTCCGAGAAGAGTTATAGTTACCAGGCAGGCAATCAAGGATTATCTTGCCTGGTTGGCAATTCAGCGCCGTGTTGCCCCCGCCACACAGAATCAGGCTTTCAACGCATTGAATTTTATGGCGCGTAATGTATTGAAAATGGACGTCGGGGAAATGAAGGAGGGTGTTCGCGCTAGAAGCGGACGGAAGCTGCCGGTTGTCTTTTCGCCGGAGGAAACGAAACAGGTTTTGAACCAATGCAGAGGCACGGCGCGACTTATTATCGAATTGATATATGGGGGCGGCTTGAGGCTGCGTGAGTTGTGCCGGCTCAGAACCAAGGACATTGATTTTGACAATCAGCTTATTTTTGTGCGTGAGGGCAAGGGAGGCAAGGAGAGAAGCACTCTTCTGCCGGAGAAGATGATACCGGAATTGAAGGAGCATCTTAAGAAAGTAAGGGATCTCCATGCGCAGGATTTTGAAGCAGGCTGTGCAGAGGTGTTTCTGCCTGATGCGCTGGCGCGCAAATACAGGAATGCCGCAAGCGAATTCGGATGGTACTGGCTTTTCCCCAGTTCCAAGACTTCCCTGGATCCGAGGGCGGCAAAGGTCAGGAGGCATCACGTTAGCGCATCGTATGTTCAACGCATAGTGAGAGGCGCCATCAAAAAGGCCGGCATTGAGAAACCGGCATCAGTGCATACGCTGCGCCATTCTTTTGCAACGCATCTTCTGCTTAACGGCGTTGATTTAAGGGAGATTCAGGAGTATCTGGGTCACGCAAGTGTTGAAACTACTATGATCTATACTCACGTGGTCAAAACCATGCGAAATCGGGCCAGGAGTCCGCTTGACATGCTTGAAGATAATACAGGGCGGGTTCCGAATGCGTAAAGGCGGTTTCGAGGGGAGAAGAGGCTGACGATGCCTTTGTGGGGTTAATTTGACATTATGGACATTTCAACATAGTGTACTTGTTTTTAACCAAAACTGTTTGATAAAGCCGGGGGATTAAGAATGGGGCTTGCAAAGACTCCTGTAGTTCTAGGGAAAGCCAGGTTTACGGTTTACACGGATGGGTGTATACATCTGGAATATGCTGGGGCGGAAGGGTTTAAGCAGTATCCATCCGTGCTTCTTGGCGGGCGGAATCCAAAGCCTGCCAGCGCGGAAGTGCGCAAGGCGGGGAAGATTCTTTCCATCCGGACCCCGAAGTTTGAGCTTCAATATAAGGACGACGGCAGGAGCTTTGGGCCGGGCAATCTTGAGATTAGACATGCTGATGCCTCCGGAGAGAATGTAACGTGGTTTCCTGGAAAAGAAGATAAGGGCAATTTCGGCACATTGGTGCGCTCGCTGGACACATGGCTGCATCGCGACGGCTTTCCGCGAAAGGAAGAGCAGGGCCTGTTGAGCGCGCAGGGCGGCCACCTGATAGAAGACGATTCCTTTGTCTGCTGGAACAGTGAGTACCAATGGCCGCAGTCACTGTCACAGAATAAGGTAAAGGGCAGAGATGGTTTCGACGGCTATTTCTTTGCTTATGGAAGCAATTTCAAGTCGGCCCTGGCTGATTTCATAAAGGTATTCGGACCTATCCCGATGGTGCCGCGGTGGGCGTTCGGGTTCTGGTATTCGAGGTGGTATAAATACCGCGACCGTGATTTTGTCAATCTGGTCAAAAGGTATCAGCGCGAGGGGATACCGATGGATGTCATGATTATTGATACCGACTGGCGCGACAACTGGGGCGGCTACGACTGGAGTAGGAAGTACTTTCCGGATCCCGAAAAAACCTTTAAGGATCTACATGATCTTGGCGTACGCACTTCTTTGAATGACCATCCAGGTTATGACGCTTATGATCCAATTCCTCAGGAGGACAGCCACATCCCTGAAATTGTGGAGCGCCTTGAGCCATTGCCGCATCAGGGCCAGTGGGCTTGTGACTGGTCAAGCAGGAAAGCGGTTAAAACATGGCGCGATGTCCTGCTGGGCCCTTTTTTCCGCCAGGGCATGGATTTCTGGTGGATAGACGGATGGATCAAGAGTCCTTTCGGCAACATGGACGGGCAATTATGGGCGAACTGGCAATATTACGAATTATCGGAGGAGAAGACAAAGAAGCGGGGGTTGATTTTGTCTCGATGGGGCGGGCTGGGTTCGCACCGGTATCCGGTTCAGTTTTCCGGAGATACGCTCTCAGACTGGCAGACTCTCAAGCGCCAGATCCGATTTACAGCAGATGCCGGCAATCTCGGCGCTGCCTACTGGTCGCATGACATAGGCGGTTTCTTCGGGAAGCAGATAGACGAGGAGCTGTTCATCAGGTGGTCGCAATTCGGTTCGCTTTGTCCAGTGTTCCGCACACACAGTGATCATGGCATTCGGGAACCGTGGAAGTTCAGGCCCGAGGCAAAGAGGATATTCAGGAAGCAGACTAGAATGCGCTATGCGCTTGCTCCCTATTTCTACACTCTTTCGCGGGAAGCGCACGATAAGGGGCTTCCCCTGGTGCGGCCGCTTTATCTTGAGTATCCCGGGGATAAGGATGCCAGGGAGTTCAGGTCCCAGTATCTACTCGGAGACCAGTTGATGGTGATTCCTGCTGACGGTCCTTCGCGTAACAGTAGAGGGTTTTTCCGCAAAAAAGCTTATTTCCCAGCGGGTTCGCGATGGCTGGGGCTGGAAACATCTGATATTGTGGAACCGAGGCAGGCCAGACATCTGGAGATTCCCCTTGAGCGGATACCGGTGTATCTGAAAGAGGGAGCCATAATCCCGAGTCAGCCGGTTGGAAAGGTCTTGGGAACGGCTGTTCCCGAGGAACTGCATTTTGACTGTCTGCCTGCCGTCGACGGTGTCTCGGAGTTCATGCTGTACGAAGACGATGGTGAAAGCATGGGGTATGAGAAGAAGGAATTTGCCTGGACCCGGATAAAGGTTGCGCGCACTTCGAAAAAGGCTGAGGTGTCTATTTTCAAGCCTCGCGGCTCCTTCGCGGGAATGCCAGGGAAAAGGACATATGTGGTAAGAGTGCGGCTTGAGCCGGAAGACGAAATCGCCTCGGCTGAAATAAAGAAAGGGTCCATGAACTGGCAGAAAACCGGGGAGCGTTTAGTGTCCAGGGTTCTGGCTTGCGGGCTTGAGTCCGGGCACCGGTTCTGCGAGGTCAAGACCGGGGCCTGCAAAGACGAGACAGTTAAAGTGAAAATCAATCTTGAGTAGGATGGGGAGCATGGGCTTGGCACAATGTAGAATTCCTGCTTGAACTAATGCCCCTTTTGGACGTAACCTGCCTGTCCTTGATTCAGACACGAGAGGAAAAAGAAAAAATGGAAAAGAACTACAATATTGCTGTTATTCCCGGCGACGGGACTGGACCTGAAGTTGCTGCAGAAGGTGTGAAATGTCTAAAGGCCGCTGCCGATAAGTTCGGGTTTTCAGTAAACCTGGAAGAATATGACTTTGGCGGAGAAAGATATCTTAGAACCGGCGAGGTTCTTCCAGAAGGCGCCGCCGACGAAATGCGCAAGTTTGACGCGATCTTTCTGGGAGCTATAGGTCATCCTGACGTGAAGCCGGGCATATTGGAGAAGGGCATTCTGCTCAAACTCAGGTTTGAACTTGACCAGTACATAAATCTGCGCCCGGTGAAATTGTTCCCCGGCGTTGAAACGCCTCTCAAAGATAAGGGTCCTGCTGATATTGACTATGTGGTCGTCAGGGAAAATACCGGGGGGCTGTATACCGGTGTTGGCGGTTTCTCAATGAAGGGAACAAAAAACGAGGTAGCCGTTCAGAGTATGGTCTACTCCTACGCACAGGTCGAACGCTGTCTGCGATACGCATTTGAATATACAAAGAAAAGAAACAAGAACAATACTCTTGCTCTGTGTGGAAAGACCAATGTGTTGACGTACGCTTATGATCTTTGGGAGCGCGTATTTAATGACATGGGCGAAAAGGATTTTTCTGGAATCAGGCGCGACTATTACCACGTTGACGCCACGTGCATGTGGATGGTGAAGAACCCGGAGTGGTTTGATGTGATTGTGACCGGCAACATGTTCGGCGACATAATTACAGACCTGGGCGCAATGACCCAGGGCGGGATGGGCATTGCAGCCGGCGGAAACATCAATCCTGAAGGCGTCAGCATGTTTGAGCCCATAGGCGGGTCTGCGCCGAAGTATACCGGTCAGAATGTCATCAATCCGCTTGCCGCGATCTGCGCTGCGGGCATGTTGCTTGATACCCTTGGCGAAGATAAAGCTGCCGCATCAATAGAAAGCGCCGTTGCCGGCGTTACGAAAAATAAACTCAAGAGTCTTTCCGCAAAGAAGATGGGTTATTCAACTACTGAGGTCGGAGATATGGTTGCGGGGGCGATAGCTTAAGGCAATTTTCAGAGGGGTGGAATTATCATGAGCAAGCATAGGGTAGGGATTGTCGGGATAGGCGCTGTTGGTTCAGAAATGATAAAAGTTCTGCGCCAGCGCGACTTCCCCTGCAGTGAGATCAGGGTACTTGCGCGCACGGAGCGTGATGAAATTATAGAAGGCGAAAAATTTCACGTGATTCCTGCGACCGCTCCAGAAGCATTCAGCGGTCTGGATTTTGCCTTTTTTGCCGGGACCGAAGGCGCCAAAGGCGCATCCAGGCAGCATGGATGGGCGGCAGTTGAGAAGGGTGTTACGGTTATCGACAATGGCGATGATTATCGTATGGATGACCGGGTTCCCCTGATGATTCCTGAGATTAACGCGGAGGCGCTTGACCGGAGCCAGGGTTTTATAGCCAATCCAAACTGCAGCACTATAGTTGCGCTGATGGCTCTTGCTCCTCTTCACAGGGCGGCGCGCATAACTCGTTTCTGTGTTTCAACATATCAATCTGTTTCCGGAACCGGGCGAGGCGCGATTCGCGAGCTGGACGCGCAGATGAAGGCATATGGAGAAGGCGCGGCCAGCGCGCCGCAGGCGTATCCACACCAGATAGCGCTGAATGTTTTGCCTAAAATCGGAAGCATCAAGCCCCAGTTGCCGGGTTACACCAGCGAAGAGGCCAAGATGCTGTTTGAGACCAGGAAGATCCTGGAAGATGACAGCATACTTGCTTCCGCCACTTGTGTGCGGGCGCCGGTTTTTTACGGCCATGCTGAAGCAATAAACGTTGAATTTGAAAAGCCGCTTGCGCCCGAAGAGGCGAAGGAGTTGCTTTCGGGGGCGCCTGGCGTGAGGGTGGTGGACGATCCGGACGAGGATCGGTATCCTATGCCGCTGTCGGTAGCGGGTAAGGATGAAATTCAGGTTGGACGGATACGCAAAGACTCGGTCTTTGAAAACGGTCTTGCGTTGTTTGTAGCCGGCGACAATATCCGCAAAGGCGCAGCCCTAAACGCAGTACAGATTGCCGAGACTGTGGTTGCCAGGCGGAATGCTCGAAAATAGGGCTCTGTTGATTCAGGGCTGATAATCGGGAATTCGCGCGCCCCAGCAACAGAATTTTCCACGCTCTGGCTACGAACTTCTGTGAGATATGCGGGTTAGAGCTAACCTTTGGTGTATTATCTGTTAAGACCTGGAACAGCCGGGCTTCCTTCCCACGATTGAGGTTGGTTCCATGGTATATCCGAGTCTTCCCTGCCGGTGGCGCAACCAGAAAAGAGCGCTATAACCCCTGCCAACAGAATCCCTGCAACTAGAACTCCAGTGTCAAGGCGGAACATTGATTTCATATCAATAGTATACAACATCGCCCTGTTTCACGGGCAATTGCTGCCAGTTGGTTAGGATATTGGCAACCGCGACCTTTTCCTGCTTACGGATCTGGACAAGCTTTACTTTTGTGACATACTTGCCGTCTTCACCGGGACGCTTGACGACCATTTCTATTTCAGGCACACCGGCCTCGTCCTCTTCGCGGTCTTTGAAGATTTCTGCAATGAACTTATCGCTGACGTCGATGGCGACGAAATGATATTTTGCATCCACTGCGGCAATGGAGCCTTTTTTGCCGCGGGTTATGGTTCGTACACCCAGTACAGGCGTTGTGGTTCCTTCTACGCCCTCGCGGGTCTGCAGGCCGTCAACGATGTTCTTCAATTCGACGTATTTTTCTTCCAGATCCTCGTACTTGAGTTTCTCTTCTTCAAGAGCCTCTTCAAGTTCGCTGATCTGTCGTTCTTTTTCATCTATTTCGTCTTTGAGGCTCTGTATCTGGGCTTCGAGTTGCCGTATCTGGGCCTCAAGGTCTGCTATCTTGTTGTTGAGTCTCTGTATTTCAGCTTCAAGTTCATCAATTTTCTTATTTGCTTTTCTAAGTTCGTCTTTGCGTTGGTTTAGATCTGTAATGGTAGTGACGAGTTCTTCTCTGGTTTTGATAAGTTCTTCGCGTGTCGCGTTCAGGCGGGCGAGCTGAGATTCGGCTTTTCCCAGCACATCTTCGAGCACTGCTTCCATTGTGCCGGGGCCTTCGGTGACTTTCATGCCGGTAATTTCATTGACCTTGGGTTTGCCTGTTTCAGGATCTCTGAGGTAATAGCTCATAAGTTCCTCTTTCCTGTCTTCCAGGTTCAATTTAGGCAGGTCGGAGACTTCGAGTTGCTGGTTGTAGTCTTCCCAAAAGCCGGCGGTTTCAGGGTTGTCTATAACTTCGCTGGTTACAGGTGAGACGTCGCGTCCCGGGAAAATGCTTCCAGGGGATTCGGGTTCCTCACCTTCGATGGTGAATCCGAGGGCGATAAGTGTGTTTTCCAGTTTCTGAGTCCGGATTTTGAGTATCTCGCGCCTGTTGAAAAGCATGATGCCTAAAGTTAACGCGCCGACACTCAATAGAAGAAGAATTATTACGAGAACTCTAAGAAGTTTTGCCATTTGGTACCCCCAAAATTAAAAAGTTACCCTGTAATTGCTTCAGAGGCAAGAAGATTTTTAAGAAATGTTGTCCTGTTTTCGCCTCCGCTTTGAACGGGGTTACATTTCCGGACCTTCTGCTCAGGGCCTCTTCAGCGTGTTCAGAAGCTTTCATTCTGATGCCTTCAATATCCGGCAATCATCTTATTGCTTTCTGGACTGTTTCCTTTCCTGCATTCTGGAGTTTATCAGACTGTTTCAGTTGTCCAGTGCGTCTCCGGTATCCTTATCAGCGAAGTTAAATTAACTGTTTTTCGCATTTTTGTCAACATCCGCGCATTGGAGA
>CAZIXB010000063.1:0-8167 GCA_964543205.1 uncultured Victivallales bacterium | reverse complement strand
TGGAGGAAAAGTGACATTGTCCAGTCAGCATTTGCGGGTAAGGGGCAGGGCTAGCTGCCGGCTTTTTTCTCAAGCTGGCGCTTGATTTTTTCGGCTTGTTCGTCTAGCTTTGCGTCTCGCCGGCTGCGGATTTCTTCAAGTCCCTTTTGAGTTTCGTACGCTTCGAGCTCGTCTTCGATCATGCGTCTCTGAGTCAGTTTTGTCTGCTGGGGCAGCCCATCTTCCTTTTCTATGGCGCCCGGCTTTGCGTAGCCCAGGGTGACGAATATCATGGTTTCCTTCTGGCTGGTTTCCTTGCTCTGGTGCGAGAAGAGATATTTCCCGATCAACGGTATATCGCCCAGCAGGGGTATCTTCTTTGTCCGGTCGCTGTTTTCGGTTTCAGTCAATCCGCCAATCGCTACAGTTCGTCCGCTGTCGAGGCAGAAGACCGTGGAAATTTTCTTGGTGGCGATGATCGGGTATGTCTGTCCATTAGGGGCTATTGAGTCTCGCACGAACCGAGTCAGTTCCGGCTCGATTTTGACCGTGATATTGCTTTCTGTGTTTACCGTGGGTGTAACATTCAGCTTGACTCCGAATTCTACCGGTTCGCCCGGATTGTATGTTATTACAGGGCCGGTGGTATCCGTTGCGGGGGTTACGGTGGATTCGAAGGGTCGTTCTATTTCTCCAATGTGTATCAGCGCAGGCTGTTCGTTTGCCACGATTATCTTTGGATTTGACACTACAGACACCCCGTCCATTTGTTTAAGGGCGCTGAGAACGATCCGGAAATCATCTGCGCTCAGGACTGCTGTCCTGAAATCGTTAATGACCTTTGAAAATGAATCTTCTATATCACGGGAAACGTCTCGGCCTTGATTTACTGTATCGACGACACTCCTGGTAGGATCGGATTCAACTTGTTCCCCGTTCATAGTGTACTGCCGGTCGATTATGTTTTCCCTGCTTCTGTTGTCGAACCTGTTTATAGCATCTGCTCTGCTCTGATTCCATGAGCGGTTTTCGTCAAGGCTCCATTCCAGGCTGGAGGCTGTTGCCCCGTACTCCTGGAGCACCTGCCAGTTGATCCCGAGGTTTTTGATTGCGTCGTCGTTAAGCTCCATGAACTTGGCTTCAATAAACACCTGGTCGCGAAGCTTATCGATATTGTTGACTACCTCTTTTATCTCATCGAGAGTGGCCGCTGTTGAGCGCAAGACCAGCGCATTGCGCGACGGGAACGGGGAAACAGATCCCCTCTGGCTTAACATAGGTTGCACGACTGAGACTACCTCATCGACTGTGGCGTATTTCAGGAAAAGAGTTTCCACCACCAGCGGTTCAGGCGCTCCGGGGGGCTTGGCTGTTATGCTGTATATTTCGGTTCCGGGTCTCTTCTGCTGTAGGGCGAGATTATGCATGGAAAGGATGGTTTCCAGCGCAGGCTTCCACTCGACGTCCGTCAGGTTAGCGGTGACTTTGCCCTGGAGATTGGAAGGTGTCGCAATTATGTTTGCTCCCGATATGCTTGTAAAAAGTCTCACTACGTCGGCCATTGGCACGTCGTCCAGAGAGATACTGATTAGATTCTCTGCCATCTCGGCTTCAGCGCCTTCGATGTCCGTGGCGCCTTCTTTAATGGTCAGAGAAAGGGTTTCGCCTTCCTCGTTGCTTGAGGGAACAACTATCAATTCACCGTCTCCGGATTCGGCCTCTTCGACTTGTTCCGGCGCAGGCACAGTTTGTTCTTCAGCTTCCTCCGCAACGGGTGTAGCGCTTTCTTTCTGTTCTTCCTCTCCTGTTGTTTGAGCAGCCTGGTTGGTCTGCAGGCCCGGAGCTTCAACAGGCGGGGGCGCCGGAAGGCTGGAGTCCTGCGCGGGTTTTTCGGTCTCTTCCTGCGCGATTCCTGCCCCGGCAATGAATGCCAGAAATATAGCGCCGATTATTGCAAGTATTGTTCTTCTCATTTTTTACCCCGTTTCGCACTTGTTTGCTTTGTATGTTTACATCAATCTAATGAGCCGTTTTTCAGTTATGGATTATTATAGTGCTGTCGTAAGAACCTTCTTCGTCTACGACAATCAGTTCATTTTCTCCAGAGTCGTTAGACTTCACTTCGTAAGTAGCGTTTGTGCCATTAGGACCTGGGTTCGTAATATCGCCGAGGTTTGGATCCAGAACACTCCATTCATAAGGTGGCCGTCCGCCACTAACCTTTAGATTGAAATTTATGCCAAAGCTGTTCGTCGGTATCGAAGATGGAGCCAGGACTATATTGAGATCTGAGGTGACCGTATCCATCGAAGCTACTGCGGCATTGCCTTGAGAATCGACTACCGCGATGTCGTTTGCTGCGCGCTCTTTCACTGTATATACAGCGGTCCTTTGGTCGTTGCCCGTTACCTGAATTGTGCCAGCTCCTGTGTCTGCAACCTGCCATTTGAACCCGCCTCGGCCGTCGTCAACTGTAAAGGCAATTCTCTGGCCAACATGAGTGATGGTTGCCGATTCTGGGCTTATTCTGAGGGTGGATAGTGAAAGATTGTCTCTGTCCAGAGATTCAAACTGTCCGAGCACGTCATCCGCGTCGGATACGGACTCGTCATCTTCGCATCCGGCTATGTTCATGCACATAACAGCGGCTGTAAAAAGGCTTATCATTGTGAGTAACCAGCTTGCTTTCTTCATGGCGTATTCCTTTCTATATCCGGGGCCAAGCGGTCAGCGCAAAGGCTCAGCGCGAAGCTTCCGAATATCAACTTTGTCTTTGTTCGTTTGATCGATCTTCCAGGTGTACTTGATACCGTTGCGTATGGCGGAGATTTCTTTGCCTTCTTCGACAATACCAAAGCCTTCGATGATGGCAAATCTGTCTGTTGCTCCTTTAAGCTTGAGTTTGGGCCACTGTATCTTTTTTTTGATTTGTTGTTCTCTTCTTTCTTCTTCGGGCACCTCGGGTTCCGGGCGCCAGCCTATGGGCCAGAACGGGTCGCGCAGTGTTTCAAAATCAATCTCGAGAAAATTTTTCTGTCCGCTCTCTTCGTTATCGTTATTTTTGGCGCTATTCTCGGCTGCTGTTGACTGGAGGCAAAGAACAATTGCAGCCATGGATGCCGTCAGCAGGATATTTTTTCCTGTTTTTCTAGCTTTCATCGGCTTCATTCTCCTCTTCCTTGCCGTCGGATTTTCTCTCTTTTGTCTGATCTTCCAGTTGTTCACGGAGTTTGTCTTTCATCTCGCGGTTAGACCAGATGGGCCACTGAAGGTCCATTGTTATGCTGTGGACTGCCTTGTTCCGCTTGTCTGGTTGTATCCTGAGGTTCGTTATGGCAACCAGGGGGTTTGTTTTTCTTGTGTGGTAGATAAGCTTCAGGATGTCAGGATAGCCGCATCTGAACGAGAGGCCGGTTTGATAAGACTGAAATGCGCCATGTGTTCCCGGGAGATTTCTTGCGCCCTTATTCCGAAGGGGAGCTGAAAGATTGACGCCCGAATCCCGGATCATTCCGTTAACGATTCCTTTAATCTCCAGCATATAGTTTCCGCCCAGATGAGGTTCAACCACGTATTGATCGGCGATATCCAGAATTTTTTCAAGGACCTCGATGTTTTCTTTGCGATCTTTGCGCATTCTCTGGATTTTCGCGCTGGCCTTATCGATGCTCTCGCGCAGTTCTTCGATTCGCTGGCGGGCTTCACGCTTCTTGCTGTTGTATGCGCTTATGCCCTGGAAAATGCCGAAGACAAGGACAGCGGCAACAATACCCGCCAGAATAAATATCTGGTTACGTTCTTTTTTGTCTTCAGGTAGTCTCATTGGAATGCTCTGGGTTTAAACTTGCATGACATTCTGAACACTCTGTCGAATTCATTTTCAGTCGTGGTGTCTTCCCTGTAGCTGCCCTGAACCACTTCCACAGTTTCCAGCATATCCTTGAGCTGCGCTGCTTGTTCGAGCGCTCCTTCAAACCGCCTGATGGTGTATTCGGCGTCTTTGCCTTCGGCCCTGGCGCTGAACAATATCGAATAAGCCCGGACCGGTTTGTCCTGTTCGGTTTTCAAGGAGTGGTCAAGAGTCAAAGACGTAAGAGCTATATTGTCAGGGACTTGTTTCTGTAGATTGAGCAGAGCCCAATGCCATTCGATGTTTGACTTTTTCCACCCCTCAATTTCTTCAAGTATCTTCTTGTTCCTGGCAAGCTGTTGCCTGACCTCTTCGGAACGAGCTTCTTTGGGCTTTGCGCTTTCCCAGGCTTCTTCAAGGTTTTTCACCTGACCGTTAAGTTTTAGATACTGGTAGCCGAAAATGGCTATTACCACTGCTATTATAGTCGGCAGCGCAACGGAAGCTATCCTTGTCAACGATTTTGGGCTCAGAACGCTTCCGCTTCGTTGTTCTGATGGCAATATAAGATCTACTCTTAAGTTCATGCTTTTTCCAGTGTTGCCAGGGCTGCGCCTATAGCCGCGGTAAACCGCCATCCGGAGCCTGCAAGCGGTTCCGGTACCGCGTCGCTTGCAGTGTTGACATAATCAAGGGGATTCCATGTTTCCACGTCCACACCAAGGGACGAATGCATCTCTTCTATGGAATCGCTGGAGAGCGCCAGCCCCCCGGTTACAAAGATCTTTGTAACACGGCAATCTTCCCGCCGTTCAACAAAGTCGCGGCAGACGATGAGTTGTTTGAGTATCGGATCCATCACCTCGATCACTGACTGTGAGATATCGAAAGCGCCGTCGGCGATGATTCCCTGTGCGGTTTCACTGTCGACACCGAGCGCCTTCTGCACATTATTCAGCACTGAATTGGTTCCAAGGTTAAAACGCCTTATAAGGGCCAGCACATTCTTGTTGAATAAGCCGAACGACGTTGTGTGCGATCCAAAGTCGATCACTCCGAGCGCTTCATTTTTAAAATCCGCGGCAGGACCGTGCAGAAAAGCGGTCATGGTTGCCAATCCTGATACTTCGATGGAAAAAGGGGCCGGCAGCCCTGATGGCAGCAGGTCGGTTGCCACTGCCGCGTCGACCTCTGGAATTGCCACTGCAAGCACTTTGGCTTCGTTCTTGCCGACAGCCTGTGTAATCAGTTTATAACCTATGCGGTACTCATTCGGGTTTTCCAGGCCGAGGCCCTGGATCAACTTGTCGACAGAGTCGTCAGTGAACTGCCCTGGGAAGTTAAGGAGCTTTACCACTGCGTTTTCGCCGGTCAGCGCTATGGAGGCGTAGCGGCCGCTGACTTTTCGCGAAAGATTAAGGGGTTCTACTGCCGGGATGTCTGACTCAGAATCAGTCTCGGCTTTCTTGCCGTTTTTGACAGCAGGCATAATCTCTGCGCTTACAAGCTCTGTTTCGCTGTCGGTAGCCTTTATGCGCACAGCCTTGACTGAAGATGTTCCAACATCGATTCCCACCACATCGGTAGGGCCGTGTTTAAGTTGCTTGATTATTTCACTGAAGTTCATTGACAATTCATTTTCATATCGAGCTGAATTAAGAAACTCTATATAGCAAGTGGTGTGCTAGACAACAAGAAAATATGTAATTCAGAATAAAAGATGTGGCGACCCTTCCATACTTTACAAAAAAATATATATATGGCGAATTCAAAGCAGGCAATTTTCGCAATACAGAGAATTTAAGGTGTGCGGGCCAAAGGTTACCATCGTTCGATAACTGTGTAGATATTGTCGTCATCATAAACGTTCCGGCCCGAACCGTTTGGCCCGAAGGAACCGACCACTGCTAGTTTAGGGGGGGATCCCATTCCGTTGGGGTAGTAGTCTGAGTCAAAGAAATAGGGATTTCCCCATGGATCAACGTCAAAATCGCGCGCGTATGGACCGTCCCACTTGTCTGTGTCAAAAGTCCCGTCGTTGCCGAGCAATCCTGCTCTGTCGGTTGAGAGATCCCAGCATTCGGGATCTCCCTTTGTGCGTGTGGCGCCCCCTGGCCATTTGCCGGTATCCCATGCCAGCTGCCGGATGGCAGCAGTAAGCATTTCCACTTCGGACTTGGCTTCATCTATTCTGGATTGCTCCCTGATTTTACTAAACATCGGTAGCGAGATTGCCAGCAGGATACCAACAATCAGAGTTGCAATCATGATTTCTATGATAGTAAAACCGTTTGTTTTCATTTTGAACCTTTCTTACCGCCATTATTGCCTTGCGCCAAGTTTATCAATGCTAAGAATCGTTGCACTAATAAAATACAATTTTAATTTAAAATAAAGCATAGTTTGTGCCGGGCAGGCGACATTCTGGTAAAATGCAGTTGTGTAAAGCTTTATTCCAGATCAAAGAGATCCGGGTTAATCAGACTAAATTTTGCTTTTACGGCAGGTCAAATTCGCATAAAAGAGAAATTGGCCTGTTGTTTTTCGTGGTCGAAGCGGAAAATTTGAATGGTACACATAATGCTTGTTATAGTAATGTAAAGAATGCTTCCGGAGAGCAAAAAGTGATGAATAGAAATATTGGACATTCTTGCAGTGGTATGACGCTGGTGGAGACGGCCGTAGCGATGGCTATTTTCGCTTTGTGTATAGGTGGAATGTGCGCATTGATAGTTACCAGTAAGCAGCTGAGCGACAGGGCAAGGTGGCATTATACTGCGGTTAATCTGGCCAAGAGTCGGTTGGAGCGTGCCCGGGCATTACCGTTCGGTTCTCTGGATATGTTGCAGGAAAGTAAAGTCAGGGTCGACCGCAGTGGTTTTACTGATAACGATGGAGATTACAGGCGGACAACGTATGTGAACGAGGTTAAAACCGGCTTGCTCAAGGAAATTGTGGTTATTGTTGAGATCCTGAACAGGAAGACCCTGGACTTTGATGGGAGTTCGGAGCATATCAGGTCGTATTTTGCCAATTATTTTGAGCCGGAGGACTGATATATGTTGCGATCTACTGGAGATAAAGGTTTTACCCTGGTTGAAGTGGTGGTGGCCTCTGTAATTCTTACAGTTGGTGTTACTCTGGCAATGGCGGGTTTTGTATACCTGATGCGCGGGGCAAGGCAGGACAATGTTCAGGATGAGCTGGATATTGATGTTCAGACCGCAATGGAAAAGATAAAATATCACATGCGGTTGTCGTCTCTGGATGAGATGTTTTTCTACCCGGAGGGCAGCGACAAGTTTGAAGGTGTCAGTTTCCCTCTTTGCAGGGATGATGACGGCGACGGAATAATTGAGACAGACAGCGACGGCAAGGTTATCTGGGACGATACAATTATTTATCATGTGTATCAGAGTTCGCCTAACCAGTTAAGAGTGACAACATTCAGCCCCCGCATGACGAACCTTTCTGATTCGGCTCGGCAGGAGCAGCTCAACAGCGTTGTTGTCAATGGCGACGGCTCGGGAACGCACAACTCGGATAACGCTAGCACGGAGGTTGTGTTCGCCAACCTTTTTGAATGGTCGCTTAATCCGCAAAGCGCCAGGTTCGACGGATACAATGAGGTTATGGCCAGGGAAAGAAATGTTTCGCTTGGTTCCGTTGTTTTATCCAACGGTATGCACACTTTCAAGTTCAAGACTCTTGAGAAGAATGCGAGCAGTTCGGGTCACAAAATAGGAATTGACGCGCTTTATGTTTCTCCTTCGTACGGCAGGCGCGAAGGCGAGGCTCAGAATCCCATCGACCAATCGGGGGCTTCTGTTGTCACGCAGTACATGGCGGGCGGGTCCTGGTCGGGGAATTATCAGTTGCTTTTTCCGGCGACCACGAATGACCAGTATTTTACGCTTCAACTTGCCAATGACAGGTGGGAGGAGACAAATTTCCGCCAGACCGGCTATTCTTCAGACGGGACTGAAGTGGTGTTTGACAATACGCTGAACCCCAAGGATTTTGTTGTGCAAATGGAAGGCAACGACTGGAACTGGTATGCATCAAGCCAGACGGGTGACTTGTCCGGAGAGCCGGCAACGAATTTTTCACTGCATGGTATGGCTGCTCGGGTGCTGGTGAAAGGCTCGGATCTGGATCTCGGCGGACTGCAATATAATGGCGGGAAGGTATACGTGGCGTTCAGGTCTGGACTGGGCGCCGGCAATCTGGGGATAAAATACGCCTATATTTCAGAAGCGGCCGATTCATATACGGCAACACAGGACATAGTGGCTGCAACGCAGAAGCAGTTGACCTTTGATGGCGGCGATGACAGCG
>CAZIXB010000062.1:0-8289 GCA_964543205.1 uncultured Victivallales bacterium | reverse complement strand
GTCAGATTGCAGTATGTCTATACGGCTGCTCCGGCGTTTTATCCATTTGCGCCCCCGCAGCAGCGCTCTGAACCGTTTCTGCTCGGAAAAGTGTGAGATATGCGGGTTAAAGTCCGTGAGATATGCGGGTTAAACCAGCCGTTTATAATTATGAACACATCCTGTCCATTTTATGTGACATATTATTCTTTCGATAAAATGTACTCTTGTTCTGACAAGTGTTTACCTTTATGTCCTATTGCAATTTCTTTTGTGATAAGACAAATTATTATTGGTTTGATCTAATTAAAGGTGGGTGCGGGCTGCGGGTCTTCTTTACAAAGAAGGCCCGCTTTTTTTACACAGCCAGAAAACATGCAGGGCTTCCGGTTCGCCTTGCCGAAGAACCAGTCAGAAAGATCTTTCTCTGGTGTTTGTCTTGGTTCTTTCAAGGAAATTGCTTCCGGATTGGATTGAGCTGATAACCGCTTTTGCGAGGAAAACCGAAGCTATGACCGCGACGGCTGTTATAAGCATAACGGCAAGGGTTTTTAAATAATGGGATTTCAGCAGGAGGCATCCTGCAGGGATGATCAGGCCGGCTGCTACGGCAAAACATACCACGGCCAGTGTAATCTGAACTGTAAGTTTTCCGGCTCCAGGAAACAGTTTCGGGAGTAACAACTCTGTAATGCTGAGCGCCGTTACAAGACAGACGATTGTGAAAAGTACAGTTAGACTCGATCTGGTGTTGGTGGGCATTGCGACTCCAAAAATTTTACCAAACCATGAAAGCATTAAAATCGAGCCGAAAATAACTACCGCAGAAAGGATGGCGGCCTCTGCCGGGTTATCGGGGTTGTTTGCCATTAGTGACGCATAATGTCTTGTAGCGTTAATCCATTTTTCCATAATTCACATCCTGCTACGTTAAATACTTTATACTATTCTATATAAACCCGGGTTTCTTGTCTATATGTAGATTCCGCTGAAAAACCCAGATGGTGTGACGTCTACCCTATTTGTATTTTCCTAATCCTAATCTTAATCCTAATCGACTTTCGGCCCAAAACCGATTCCGATTACGAGCAAGATTACGATTACGAACTGGGGTGGGGCAGCTGCCCTAATCCGCATATCTCACAAAAAGTCCTGCTGCGAGCGCGGATAGCGCCACTGTGAGGGCATGAATTGGCAAAACGTCAGATTGCAGTATGTCTATACGGCTGCTCCGGCGTTTTACCAATTTGCGCCCCCGCAGCAGCGCTCTCCACGCTCTCGCTACGAAATTCTGTGAGATATGCGGGTTAACGTGGCGATGCGCCGTATTTCAAAAGTAAGTCGCGCATACTGTTGTGTTTACTATTGTTTTTGTCGCCAGGGCAACTATAATTATTTTGAATTTAAAGTAGAACAGCCGGGAGCATGAAAATGGGAGACGGTGGATCAAATAAGGACCATTCTGACTTTCAGGTTCTGGCCATATCCATGGGCAGAGTCCTTAACAACAGTTTACTTTACGGTCCTGAGCACAGTGTTAGCGCTCAGAGTATTGAGAGCTGCTATAACACGTTGACCCTTATACTGGACAAACATGATGAGATTGAACTTCACATCGGGAACGATGAACTCGCGATTAACGGTGTTCAGATTGAGTTAAAAAATCCGCTTGCCAGGATGCTTGTTTCGCGTTTGTCCAAGCTGGACGTTCCCGATCTCAGCCTGTCCAAAGGTATGGACCAGGATAAATTTAAAAAATTCATCAACGTATTGCTCTCCCGTCCCGAGGATATCGAGGAGTCAGGCGGATTTACTGCCTTGCTGGCTTCCAGCCGTCTGGATCATGTTAAGGCCAGGCGTGTGCGCTACCAGGAGGTGGATGAAGACGAAGTTGTTGTTGAACGAAAAGAGCTGGAGCAGCCGAGGGAAGGCGGAGGAGAAGAAAAAGAGGAAGAAGCGGAAAACATTGTGGCATTTTTAAAGGGTGGCCAGGCCGGGAAAAATGTTAGCGAAGCGCTTAAAGATCGCATTGATGATGCCGAGAGACTGACGGATTTTATTCTTGAAGCATCCGACCTCAGGAGTCCGGGCGGAATATTAAGCGTGGAGCCTTTGTCGGACATGGTTGTTGCGTCAATGCGAAGAGCCTACACGACACTTTCCGAGGGGGACGCAGCGAGTACCAAGAAGGGACGAAAACAACTTAGGAAAACTCTCAGGTTGATAGAAAAGCAGATACTTGAACGGCTGGAAAAGGAAGGGTCCATTGGGGACGCTGAGAAAGATGAGATTTCTGATGCCGTCGAAGAAATGGTTGATGAACTGGAAATTGACACTCTGGCCATCGACTATATGAAGAAGCGCAAGGCTATTGAAGAAAATGAAAGACGGATATTGCGCTTCATCAAGGCAAAAGGCGAAGAAATTGATGATACTGAATTGTATAAAAAGCTGGAGGCTGGCGGTTTAAGCGAAAAGGAGTGGAGAGAACTTGTTACCAGGAGCGGGGTAGGCGCAGCATACGCCGATGCGGGCGATGGCGGGACGAGTCCCGGCGCAGAGGTCGGAGTACAGGGAGGCCCGCAGGGAGCTGCATTTGGCGCTGTAGGGCAGCTTGCGGTATTGCTGACTGACCTTCAACGTGTTCTTCAGGAGGCTTCCAGCGATGGAACCCCGCCGGAAGAGATACTTGTCAAGGTTAATGAAACAGTCAGGGGTATGGCTGAGAGGACAGCGGAAAAGATCGGCAAGCTCCTGCAAACGGTCTCTGAAGATGCCGGCGCGGAGGAAGCTGCAGCGAAAGAAGGCAAACCTCCGCCTGAACCGAAGCTGACAAAGAAGGAGCTTCTGGTAGTGCTTGGCGAGATAGGCCAGGAACTATGTCAGCCTTTGGCGGTGATCAGTTGTTCTTTGCAGATGTTTATTGCCGGTAGCCTTGGCGACGTAACGCAATCCCAACGTCAGAGCCTTGATCTCGCTTCCGATAGCGCGGATAAACTCCAACAGCTTGCAAACAAGATGATGTCAATTTCCGGCGCTCCGGAAACACTGTCTCCAGATGCAAAGATACAGGAATCTCTATACGAACAAGGCGGGTGATAGTTTTTCTATGTGCCGATAGACAGGGGGAGCCGCTTATAAGGAGTTGATCTCCATGTCTTCGGCAGCTTGAAAGGGAATGAAAGGCAAGGCTGAACGGGCGATGTTTCAATCCCTTTAGTAATGACGGAAAGAAAAGGATTTACTGAGTTATGCGTTGTCCAAAATGTAAACATCTTGAAGATAAGGTTATAGACAGCCGGTCGGCTCGCCACGGGGACGCGATAAGAAGAAGGAGAATGTGTCTTTTGTGCGGACACCGCTTCACAACGTATGAGGAAATACTCAAAAATCGGCTCAGGATCATAAAACGCGACGGGCGTCATGAAGACCTTGATCGGGCAAAGTTGATAAGCGGACTGGAAAGAGCATGCGAGAAGAGGCCCATCAGTGTGGAGACGATCGAGGGCATTGTGGATGAAATTCTTGAGGAACTGGAAGGAGAGTATGACCGGGAAGTTCCCAGCCAGGTTGTCGGGGAAAAAGTAATGATCAAGCTGGAACGGCTTGACGAGGTAGCATTTGTTCGTTTTGCTTCTGTTTACAGGCGTTTCAAAGATGTAAACCAGTTTGTAAGCGCGATCCAGGGCATGATAGGGAAAGAATAATGATTTTTAAATATGAAACCAACCGCGCCCCCGGAAATGAACCGGGCCTGTATGATTGCCAGGTGGCATCAGTCATGGAGGACGCTGGGCTTCAAGACGGTTACTATGCCGACGAAGTGTGCAAGGGTGTTGCCCGCTTTGTTGCGGAAAACCGCGCAGGCGAATGGGTGGAGAGGTCAAACCTTGGCATGATGGCATCCACCGCGTTTGCGGCTCTTGGGAATATCAGGGATTCGGAAAGACTGCTTGCCTGCTGTTCAGGCGGCGCTAGATTCTGGTCATGTGCCGCTGCCGAGGATGGAGTCGCGGTGCTGCTGGACCTTGACCGTTTTTTCGGTAAAAATGAAGCCTGTATGGAGCTGGCAGTTGTGCCTGCTCTCCAGAGGATGATCGTTGTTTTTCTCGGCGTATGGGATTCGGTGAACGGCAGGGGTATTCTGGTTTTGCAGAACTCGCGATTTGTTGCCGCACGGTTGTCAGGAAGGAGAAACCCGACACGAAAACATACTAACACTGTGATCCGGGAAATAAGCAATGCCTGCCGGGAGAAATTTCTAATGTTGAAGGAAAAGCGAAAATGGGATGAGGTCCCGCTGATTTTTAATGCTGATTTGTGAGACTTCGTTTGCAAAATCAGCCGGCCGCGGTTAAGCATGAGAACAGAAACGCTCAGGAACAACAATTTTTATGAACTTCCATAGAACCAGAAGGAGATTTCTAAAGGAGCTGTGCGCTGCTTCGGTAATAGGGGTTGCGTTACGGAAAAATATTATGGCGGCGACAGCCAAGATTTCTCTGCCTGCAGTCCCGCTGGATTTTCTTCCTGAGGAGCTGGCTGTGAACAAGAGGTTGGTTTGGACGGATGTGAAGCCCAAGACATGGCTGCTAAGGGAATCGGGGAAATTTGACAGGATTACTGTTCACCATACGGGCAATACTTCGCATTCCCGAACTCATAGGAACGCAGTTGCTTATAGTTTGAGCGGAATTCTGAAGGGGCATCTTGACAGGAAGTATGGCGATATTGGATACCACATTCTGGTGGACAAAGCCGGGCGGGTGTGGGAAGGCCGTTCGCTTGCGTATGAAGGCGCGCATGTCCTTGATCAGAACGAGCGGAATATCGGGATAGCTTTTCTCGGCAACTTCGAAAAGGAAAAAGCGCCTGAGAAACAGGTCAGGACGATGGGAATTCTAGTTAAAGCTCTCTGTGACCGCTACGGAATAAAGAGTCACAGAGTTTACGGCCACAGAGACCTTTCCCGGAGCATCTGTCCGGGCCGGAACATGTACAGGCACGTATCGGAACTAAAGAAAAGCGGCGATATGCAAGCAGGGAAAATTACTGGCTGAGCTGTCTGTCAACCAGTCTCCTTATTAATTGCTTCCGTCAGCATAGCCATGTCAAAAGGTTTTTGAATACATGCCGCAGCTCCGCGTTCAAGAAGCTCCTTCCGGGCTTGATTCGTTAAAACAGCGGTAACTAGAATTACGGGAAGGGAAGGGCGGATCTCCTTGACTTTTTCCAGCAGATCTACCCCGTTCATGATCCTCATTCTTACATCTGATATTAACAGATCAACATGTTTATTGGATGCAATGTTTTCCAGGGCTGACTGGGGTTCTGATTCTGCAATGACCTTGTGTCCCTGCGTCTCAAGGAGCGTCTTCAGAACAGACAGGATGTGCGGTTCGTCGTCGACAATGCAAATTGTGGCCATGATTTTTATTTTGAAAAAGGCGGCTAGAATTCTGGAAAGCAGCCCTGCCCTTTAGAATTCCCCTCAGCGCTCTAAACCGTTTCTATTCGAAAAAACGTAAGATATGCGGGTTAAGCAACTGTTGAATTATAAATTTGTATATCTCTGTTAATCTTGTTAAAGCGCATAATATAATGTCGGCTCATATACAGCGGGAAGTTGCGCGATCACCACTTCAGTTCAGCCTTTTTAAGCCTTGTTTCCATTTCTGTCATTATCCTGTCTTCATCGACTTCGTCAGACGCTTCGAATGTGGCGGAGAAACGCAAATAACTTCCTGCGTCATCCCAGGGCACGGTGGAAATAAGTAATTCTGTGATAAGGAATTCTGCGGCTTGTTCGGCGGAGTCGAAAGTAACATTGCCGGACGACTTCGGGCAGGGCACGTACAGGTAGAAGGAGCCTCCGGGCATTTCTGCGGGGCAACCAGCATTCTGAAGAGCTGAAACCAGTTTATGAAGCCTTGACTGGTAGCAATTGCGTATATCATCGGCCAGATCTTTTTTTGCGATTCCCGAGCACGCAGCCCGTTGTATTGCCTTGAACTGTCCGGAATCAATATTATCTTTCACCTCAGCATAAGCCTTTACTGCCGTGGCTGAGCCGGCAACAAAACCGAGCCGCCATCCGGTCATATTGTAGCTTTTGCTCATGGAATGCAATTCTACCGCGGCTTCCTTGCCGCCTGGGCGGCTGAGTATTGAAAGGGGCTCCCGGTCATAGACCAGCGTTGCATAAGCAGCATCCTGCACGATCAGGATATTGTGTTTGTCGGCAAACGCTATCAGCCTGTCAAATGTTTCAGCATCTGCGGCCTTGCCCGTTGGATTGTTGGGGTAGTTGACGTAAAACAACTTTGCTTTATCCAGCTTTTTTCTGTCAAGTGCATCCAGGTCCGGCAGGAAGTTGTTTTGCTCGAGTAACGGAACGTTAATAACATTTCCGCCAAGATATCGGACATGAGTGCCGAGTACCGGATAGCCTGGAACCGTTACCAGCGCCGTATCGCCGGGGTTGATGAAACAAAGAGGAAGCATTGCAAGCGCCGGTTTTGATCCTATGCTGTGGTTAATCTCAGTAGAAGGATCTATGTCCCGGACTCCGAAAAACTCCATGAGGTAGCGGGCAGCGGCTTTTTTGAACTCTATTATGCCGTTGTCTGCGTAGCCGCGGTTTGCCGGATCGTCGATTTCTCTTTTCAGCGATTCCCTTATTGCCGATGGCGCCATGTTGTGCGGTTCCCCCACTCCGAAATCAAGTAATTCAGTCTGGGGGTATTTCTCGCGGGCTGCTTTTTTTGCGCGCTTTATTTTTTCGAATTTGTATATTTCGTCGCTCTTGCCGAACATTTTTCCGCCGATTCTATCGGCAAAAAGGTTTTGAATTTCCATAATCTCCCCATTCTTTCTTTCTTTCTTTCTTATAAACGGGCCTCAGCAGCATACATAATGCTCGACCGCGGTTTTCCGGACTAACTGGTTTTTTCTGAAAGCGGTTCGAGTACCCAGCGTTTATTAAACCAGAACCATTGTTCAGGTTCATTGCGTATAGCTTGATCCATAACGTTCATAACCAGAGTGGTTATTCTCTCCACATCCTGTTTCTTTTCAACATCATTATCAGGAAAAAAGCTTTTACATATTTTTATTCTATGCTGGGACCAACCGGTTCTTGTTACCATACAAGGGAAAATCGGGACATTAGCGTGTCTTGCAAAGAGGCCCATCCCCGGGCCAATATTGGCCACGCCGCCCAGGAATGGCACGGATAAACCTGGTTGGCGAACCCGGACATCTGGAAGAATTGCAAGCATTTCTCCGTTTTGAAGTCTGGTCAGAACATTTTTCATTGTTCCCGAGCCTCTGGCCACGGTCGGAACCCCTGGAGCGGTCCTGAGTTTGTTGATATGGCGGTCTATCAGGGAGTTGCGCTGTTTGGCGGCTATGCTGAATATAGGCAGACCATGAAGACGGGAGGTGACAGCGGCAAGCTCCCATGATCCCATGTGCGGACATGCTATTATGGCGCCCCGACCGGTTTTGGAGTGGGTTTTGAGCGTTTCTACCATTTCTTTACACTCCGTAATCCCTGAGAGCCATTCAAGGCTGGCGCTGGGCATCCTCAGCATTTCCGTTCCGCTGAAAAATATGTTTCGCCATGATAGCCATGCAATTGACCGCACTTTTTTCTGCTCCAGTCCGGGGAAAACCAGTCTTATTCTTCTCTTTGCTTCGGTGACCCTGTTTCTTGTCGCGGCATACGATAACCCTGCCAGAATCCATGCATTAAAGAGCGCTGCCCGGTAGGGAAGCCCTCTGCTGACTGCGCCGATGCATCGAAGGGCGGCATATTCCATTAAGTGTCTGGGTCTGTGTTGCATATTAATTAGAGAAGTTTGCCTCTTCTTATTACATTAAGCAGGGGACTTTGTCTAATTGTTACGGCATTGAAGGGGCAGATTTCATGGCAGCAGCAGCATCCGATGCATTTTTCCGGGTCAAGGGAAGGTTTTGTGTCGCCATTGTGAATGGACAAGGCCTGAACCGGGCAGCTTTTGACGCAGCGTTGACACAACCTGCACTCTGTGCTTATAGATGGCCTGATCCAGATTAAGGGTTCCAGAAGTTTTACAAGAAATCCGGGTATAAGCCGGGCTTTTGTTGTGCCCGGCATGGTAAAAGATTCCGGACGAACGTCTTTGATGCTGCATCCGGCAATAGTATAGCCGGGATTTTTATGTCCGGCGTATTCCCTCTGCAGCCGCGCTATGTAAGGAACTGTTCGCGGGCTGATGTTGAGAATCGAGCATAATGCCATATCAAGAGCAAGCGCGTCAGGTGATG
>CAZIXB010000061.1:0-8465 GCA_964543205.1 uncultured Victivallales bacterium | reverse complement strand
GGCGTTTTACCAATTTGCACCCCCGCAGCAGCACTTTGCACGCTCTCACTACGAAATCCTGTGAGATATGCGGGTTAGTAAAAACATCGAGCGCTTGATGTAAGTTTCAAGGAAATGCAGCTTCAAAACTCCGCGCTCCGCGCGGATTGGTTCGAACCTGATTTCTAATCGTTCTGAGGAGGAATTCATCATGAGATATCAAACGGCCATTATTACATGCTTGCTACTAGCGGCACTTGCTCCAAGGGTGAACGCGGCCAGGACTACTGATTTCGCGGCTGCCAGGAAGTCCGCTAAGATTGCCGGACTTACCTTAAGTAAAACCCAACGCTGGTTACACGAGGTTGCTCTCAAGAAAATCGACCCTGAGACCAACCTTTATATCTCGCACTCGAGGGGAAGCGGCCGCTACCGGGAGGCCTTGTGGAATTATGATGATGCGGCGGCCGACACGTATCCCTTTCTCTTCTGGGCAGCATGGTATACCGATCGAAATCAGATCAACGGGCCGATTCTTGACGTGTTGAATGCCGAGCAGAAAATCTGCAACCACTTAGGACGGATTCCAACCGCAGTGAAACACAAAACGTTGAAGAAAGTAATCAAGTCAAAAGACGTTATGATCTTTGCCGCTTCCGAATATGTTAAAGACGGGCTGTTGGCGATCGTAGAAGTTTCAGGAACCAAAACACCTTGGTTTGAGCGTATGCGCGGGATTATTGACGACATCTGGAAATATGCCGACATCGATACTGCCTACGGAAAAATTCCCACCAAGAACCTGGAAGCCAATGGTGAACAGATCCAGATTCTAGCACGCCTTTACACCATAACCGGTGAGCGCAAGTATCTTGAGTGGGCCGAACGACTGGCGGACTACTACTTCCAGGACGATAGCTTCATGCCAACCAGGCTGCGCGACCACGGTAGCGAGATCATTGGTGGATTGGGGCTCCTGTTTGCTGTCGAATCGGTCCATAACCCGTCCAAGGCCGAGACCTATCGGGCTCCACTGAAACGAATTTTCGATAAGATCCTCAAACGTGGCGTGAATTCGGATGGGCTGATGTATAACAAGCTCGGCCGCAGTAACAGTGGTCTCAGCGACAGCTGGGGCTACAACTATATCGGCTATCTTTGCTACGACATGGCTGTTGGCAAGCCTGTCTATCGGAACCATTTACGACAAACCCTGTTGAACCTTTCCAAGCCCGAATACAAGGATTACCCATGGGAAAGAAAGTCTGTGGATGGATTTGCCGACTCAGTTGAGGGAGCCATCTATCTGCTCAACCACATCGAAGTGCCGGAGGCAGTCGAATGGACCAATCACGAGATCGCCCGAAATATCGTTTTCGCGGACCAGCCCGACCGGCTTTGGACGACTTACAAACTCGAATCGAACGGAGTCCGGACAGCCTTACAACACGCCTTGATGCATACCCGAGGGCTTATTGCCCGCCCCTGGCAACAGGGCTTGACACTTGGCGCCAGTGAAACAGAGGATGGATTGGCGGTGGTGATGTGTGCCGATGCCGAATGGTCCGGAAAACTTGTTTTTGATATCCCGCGTCACCGCGTTTATATGGGCTTCAAGCGAGATTGGCCCCGGTTGAATATGATGCCGGAGTGGTTTACCGTTGAACCGGAGCAGAAATATGTTGTGAAAAACCTCACCATGCAATCGCAGCAAACCTACACCGGCAAACAACTTCACGAAGGCCTGTCCATTGAACTCCACGCAGACAAAGAGCAATTACTGCTTATCAAATAGGCAGGTGCAGAACAAAATAAGGATTAGAACTGACTCGAAGGGTCTTTATAAACCTTCGGTTCCCGGGCTCACGGGGTCATTTGGGATCTCGTGCATTCGACAAGACAAGCTTTCAAAAGACAGGAGACAACATGAAACAGCCCAATCTGCTGTTTATCTATACCGATGAACAGGCATTCAACACGCTGGCGGCTTATGGCAACAGTCGGATTCACATGCCGAACTTGAACCGACTCGCCGATGAAAGTGTCGTTTTCGATCAGGCTTACGTCACGCAGCCGGTTTGCACGCCTTCGCGCTCGTCGCTGCTGACAGGGCTGTATCCACACGCCAACGGCTGCACACGGAACAATCTCGTGCTGCCTTCCGATATCGATTGCCTTCCGGAAATGCTGACGGACGGCGACTACGCAACCGCGCACATCGGAAAATGGCATTTAGGCGACGAGCTTTTCGCACAGCATGGCTTTCAGGAATGGGTATCTATCGAGGATGCCTATAACCGCTATTTCACAGAAGGGCGGGATCGGAATTGTCGGTCCGACTATCATCGCTTCCTGATAGAGAACGGTTTTAGTCCGCAAAAGGGCGATGCCTTCAGACGCGGCGAAGCCGCGAAGCTGCCCGAGGCCTACGGCAAGCCCGCGTTTGTGGCTCGCGAGGCCTCGCGTTTTTTGCGCGAGCATGCCGGCGCCCCCTTTATTCTGTATGTCAATTTTCTTGAACCGCATATGCCTTTCTTTGGGCCCCGCGATGATCAATACGACCCTGGCGCCATACCGCTCCCCAAAACTTTCGATCATGAGCCCGACGCCGCCACCACGCCTCTAAAAGTGCAACTCCTGCGCGAGCAGTATCGCCGGTTCGGACAGGGCCCGTTGCCTCTCGAAAGCGAAAGCGACTGGCGTCGACTCATCGCCAATTACTGGGGATTGTGCAGTCTGGTGGATACGCATGTCGGCACGGTGCTCGACACGCTGGAACAGTGCGGACGGGAGGAAGATACGATCGTGGTCTTTACCTCGGATCACGGAGATATGATGGGAGCGCACCGACTGATTGCCAAAGGCCTGATGTACGAAGAGGCGGTACGCGTGCCGTTGATGATGCGGGTTCCCGGCACGGGAGCAGGGCGGCGCATTACAGGTCCTGTCAGCCAGATTGACGTCGTGCCCACACTGCTGGATCTGCTGGGTCAGCCGTGTCGTGAACCGCTGCACGGAAAAAGTTTGCGTCCATGGCTGGAGCGCGAATCCGCGCCGATGCTGGACCCTGTTTTCATTGAGTGGAACGGGCACCCAAACGGACAGGGCGAAGGGATCGGCAATGTTGACGTGCCGGATTGGATGACCGCTATGGCCGAACCGGATCGGATTCAGGCTGCCATGGCCGACTCGGTACGCTCGGTGGTCACCTCCGACGGCTGGAAATTCAACTGCAGCCTGCTGGGCGAGCATGAACTGTATCGGATCGCCGACGATCCTGGCGAGACCGGAAATCTCTACGATGACAACAAGGCAATGGCCCGCCGGCTAAGGGATGCTATCGTCGCATGGCAGCAAACCACGAACGATACCTTGTCCCTGCCGACCCTCGATTGACACCTGGTATAACCCGCATATCTCACAGAATTCCTGTTGCTAGCGCGGATAGCGCCACTGCAACGGCACGAATTGACAAACCCCCAGATTGCACAGTATGTCTATACGGCTGCTCCGGCGTTTCACCAATTTGCGCCCCCGCAGCAGCGCTTTGCACGCCCTCACTACGAAATCCTGTGAGATATGCGGGTTAATTATCCTGATTATGACGAAGTCATTTGCAGGATAGTAGCCTCGGTCTGCCTTGAACCGGCCGTTCATGCTTCAATTCTGCATTCTGATAAATGCCAGACCCCCAATTGCTCATTTCAACGTTGAAATCTCTTCAGATTGGCCCTAATATTTTATCCGCATCAAGCAAGTTAAACGACCAATCGAGGGCTATGCGGGTGATTCAGGTAAAAGCAAATTCCTATCAGTTAATTTTATGTATTTTATATTGTATTGTGCCAGCATCTATTTATGCGGCCGATTACACAGTTGAAAAGTGGAATAGGGTAGATATAACTCTTACAAGTACAGAGCCATATACGAATCCTGATACGGATGTAAATATATCAGCCACATTTACTGCACCTGATGATAGTACTATTACTTTACCGGGTTTCTGGGATGGAGGAAGGACATGGAAAGTTCGTTTTGCACCTACACAAACGGGAGAATGGTCATATACAATAACGTGTTCGGATACAACAAATACAGGATTGAACAAGAAAACGGGAACAATCCAATGTAATAGTTATACAGGGGATGTAGATACGTATACACATGGTTTTGTAAAAATATCAAGTGATAATAGGTATTTTGTATATGATGATGGAACGCCATTTTTCTGGCTTGGAGATACTCATTGGCAGATGCCTAATTATGAAAGACTTGATGAATGTAATTACCCATCATGTAGTTGTGGAAGTCAGTTTGAACATGTTGTAAACGATAGAAAATCAAAAGGATTTACTGTATATCAAACTTATCCAGACTCAGCAATGAATGACGGAGGCGGTAATGTAGCTGAGGTAGATTGGTGGAATACACAGTATACACATCTTAATCCGCAAGCTTTTAAAGACCAATTCGATCCTATGATGAATTATCTTGCTGATAATGGCTTTACTATAGCTTTAGGTATGGGTGTCCATAAAAAATCAGATGATATGGGTTCAACAGCGTTTCAGCATTTTACAAAGTATATGGTTGCAAGATATGCAAGTTATCCTGTTGTTTGGATTACCGGCCAAGAAGTAGATCTTGGAGATTTGAATATATGGGAAGATGTAGCAACAACTATAAATCAATATGATGGATATAACCATCCATTAACCGGTCATATGAAATCAAGTGGAAAACCTACTACGTGGGGAACTAAAACATGGCATGATTGGTGGGCTACACAAGGAGGTCATCTAGGTGCTGGTATAAGAACTCAAGCTCATTATAAATACTATTGGTATTATACCCCTACAAAACCATATTTAGAAACAGAAGCTATGTATGAAAACTTACACGCTAGGGGAACGACTATTTCTACTAAAAATACAAGGATTTCTGCATGGAAGGCACTACAGTGTGGAAGCTATGGGTATACTTATGGTGTTGCAGGCGTATGGGCAATGAAATGGGATTATACTGTTACTGGCTGGAATTCATATAATAATGGAATTCCTTGGTTTGATGGGATAAACAAACCAGGCTCTACACAAATGAACTATCTTAAAGAATTTTATGAATATGTAGGCTTTAATAATCTTACACCTAGATTTGGAAGTGCTACATGGGGCACTTTTAATAATACTGAAAAGTCAGTTCTATCTAGTAATGGTTCTGATACGTATGTTGTTTATTTTTATGATACTGCTACATCGACCGGTGCACTTAATAACATGAATAATTCTGCAACTTATTCAGCTAAGTGGTTTAATCCCAGGACGGGAGTATATACATTAATATCAGGTTCTATTTCTCCTTCAAGTGGTCAATATAAAATTCCTTCAAAGCCAGATGCAGATGATTGGGTACTACTGGTAACTAATCAGAGTTTAGGTGCAGAACCAAAGCCAGCTCCAACACCAACACCAACGCCAGCACCAACACCCACTCACACTCCAACACCGGTGCCAGTAAACATAGCATTAAATAAAACAGCAACAGCTTCGTCAGATAATGGCTCGCCATATTTACCATCTAAAGCTGTAGATGGTAATGTGGCAACACTTTGGTGTCCTACAGACGGGACATTCCCGCAGTGGCTGAAAGTAGATCTTGGGTCATTATATTCTTTAGGAACCGTAAAACAAAGATTCCATGACGATGATAACAGTACATTCTATTACAAGATAGAAGGTTCAACTGACAATACAAATTGGACCGTACTGGCAGATAGAACTAATACCGGTAGAACGGGACAGACATTTGAAGAAAGTGTAAGTGGAACATATAGGTATGTAAGACTTACGGTAACAAATGCAACAAATAGTCATTGGGCATCAAGTGATGAATTTGAAGTATATGAGTCTACTGGGGTGAGCAACGCCAACCATTAAGCCCGACGTTTGACAACACAAAAAACCTCCCATGACGGATACATAGGGACAAACACATAATTGCACTTTTTTGTTGGAAATCACCATTCCTAATTTCTTCTGGTAATACAGCCGTGTATTAATGGCCGCAGGGTCAGGCCGCGAAACTAGCCCGCATATCTCACAGGATTTCGTAGCGAGAGAGTGGAGAGTGCTGTTGCGGGGGCGCAAATTGGTAAAACACCGGAGCTGGCGGCGGCAAACGAAAAAGGGACCACTTCGGCAGCCGGAAAAGGGACCACCTGAAGCGGTCTTGAACGTAGCATAAGTATGGGTTGGGAGCGAACCCATAGACGTCGTGAGTGTATATGGTTTGTATGCTTTACCACACCTCAGGAATACACTAATTTATGTCAATATCGGCAAGGCGCTATCCCTTATAATGCTTTAAATTTTCATCGAATCAGCAATAAAGGAGTTTTGTATGAATATGCGGTTATTTTATGACGAATACCTTGATCGAATCTACGGCGGTTGGTTAGGCAAGTGCATCGGGGGAACTTTTGGCGACAGGTTTGAATGCAAGAAAACATGGATTGACATAGAGCCCGACGACCTTTTTCCAGACAAAATTCCACCAAACGACGATCTGGATCTCCAGATGCTATGGCTCAAAGTACTCGAAGAAAAGGGAGCTGCCTTCCGAAGTGAGGATCTTGCAGATGCATGGCTGGATGGATGTTGGTATCCTTTCAACGAATACGGAGTATTCAAAAGAAACTGGCGACTTGGAATTGCCCCACCCACATCCGGCAGCTTTGGAAACCCTTCGTGGAACACAGGCATGGGGTGCCCTATTCGAAGTGAGATATGGGGCTACGTCTGCCCGGGAAACCCTGACCTTGCCGCACAATTCGCGTTTCGGGACGGCACACTGGATCACACGGAGCAATCGGTCGGCGCTGAACAGATGTGGGCGGCCATGGCTGCGCTGGCTTTTGTGGATCACGATATCAACAGCCTGATCGAACGCACAATTCACTATCTGCCGAAAGGCACACCTATCGCCCGCCTATCTGACATAGCCATAAAGGGATACCGCGAGGGACAACCACAGAAAGATGTCAGACTACAGATCCTCGCCAACTCACCTACCGCTGAAGCCTGCGATTCACAAATTAATGTTCCCTTCACATTGCTTGGCCTTCTATACGGCGAAGGCGACCTCCAGAAAACTTTAATAAAGGCGCTTCACTGTGGATACGACACGGATTGTACAATGGCCACAGCCGGCGCTCTGGCAGGACAGATCCTGGGCGCAGAGAAAGTGCCCGCGCATCTGCGAGATCCGATCGGAGATAAGCTGGTTATGGGCATCCAGTACAGGCGCCCTGACATGACTGTCTCGGGTATAGCGCGGGACACGGCCCGTATAGGCATAATTCTTGCAGAGGAAGTGTCAGGAAACATTCGAATTGAGGGCGCCCCCGTGGTGGCGCCTATTCGCGCCGACAAACCAAGCGGCTGGCACCTTTCGTCTTCGTACAAGAGTCTACCATGCGCTGCGCCGGGAGATACGGTGCGTGTAGAGATTAAAGCCGAAGGCCGCCTGCTCGAAGCGATCCCCCTCAAGATCCAAGCTCCTGAGGGATGGGACGTTCTCCCACGTAACCCTGTTTTGGATCCGTTATCTCCGGGCGTCATTCTAGAATGTCACATGGCGCCCGACGTCAAAACTGTTTCTACCGTCAACCGTTTCATCATCTCCAGCGCGGAACAATCGTTGTCGTTCGGAATCAAAGGCGCAGACTGCTGGAAAACGCTGGGCGTATTTTTTGAAACCACTCCGGTCACTAAGCTTGAGCAGTGGCAGAAACGCCGACGCAACTTCAATAACTTTATCGATCCGGAAAAGGAATACCTGTCTCCGCATGCGGACGGGGATAAAGCTTTTCGGGAATACAGTAAAACACTGGGAAGACCAGCGGTATTGCCCGTAAGAGAACTGAAGCTTGAACCTGAAAGAATTATTACTCTTAAGACGGCATGGTGCGCCTACGTGGAAAGGGCTATCGAATCTCCTTCCGAACGAGATGTCATACTCAGCATCGGCAATAATGTTCCGATCACGGTGTGGATGAACGGCGTAGAAGTTGGCCGGGACGACGGCAAAACGCAGTGGCACGCCGAAACAACCACATATCCGACAAAGCTTCAAAAAGGCATAAACCGTCTGCGAGTCAAATTAACACGTATCGGCGCGCCGGTCGAATTTTCATGCGTACTGAAGGATATGACTCTGCTCTATAAAGGAAGAACCGGCGTTCATTGCTATGACTACACGATTGATACCATGGACATGAACCCCTTATTGAATGCCACCTGAGTGAAGCACATGCTTCAGTGAACAGAACGTATTTTATAAGTGTGCAGAGTCAGACCGCAAGAGGAGGATTAGTCAGACGCTACCCTACCCTGCAAAACATTCATCAGCGAACATACGGGTGGCACCTATTAACCCGCATATCTCACAAAATTCCTGCTGCGAGCGCGGATAGCGCCACTGCGACG
>CAZIXB010000060.1:0-8485 GCA_964543205.1 uncultured Victivallales bacterium | reverse complement strand
TGGCGGTTAAGAATTGCGGTTAAGTGTCTGGGCCGACCGTTGGCCACACTTAACCCGCATATCTCACACTCCTCCGGCAGAAACAATTGATAGCGCCATTATTGCAAGCCCAAATCGTTTTACCCGATCTTGCGGTGTGTTCACACAGCTTCGTCCGGTTAAACCGATTTTGCCCAGCACTAACAGCGCTCTGAACCGTTTCGGCTCGAAAAAGTGTGAGATATGCAGGTTAACCGCTCCACTTCGCCCCCTTCTCTGCTCAGATTCTGCCGCCTTTCCATAGACCGATCTACCGCATATAACTTTTTTTGTCAGTCAAAGTGACAACCTATATCAGTACGGGACCCCAGCATCCAGCATCCAGCATGCAACCAGCATCCAGCATCCAGCATCCAGTATCCAGTATCCAGCATGCAACCAGCATCCAGCAACCAGCATCCTCCCCTTTCATCTTGCCCTCTTCCGGCCACTGATGTAAGACTTGATGCATGATAACAATAGTATCAGGCTTGCCCCGTTCCGGAACTTCGATGATGATGCAGATGCTGAAAGCCGGAGGGCTTGAAATTCTAACCGATAACGTTCGCCGGCCGAACGAGGACAATCCGAGGGGTTACTATGAGTACGAACCGGCAAAGCATCTGGGCAAAAACAACGCATGGCTCGTTAAGGCCGAGGGAAAAGCCGTAAAAATAGTCTCTCCACTTCTCTATGAACTGCCTTCTGAATATACCTATAGAATTCTTTTTATGCAGAGGCCATTGGATCAAATCCTCGCATCTCAAGCACAAATGCTGGATCGTTCCGGCAAAGCAAGGGAAATGCAGGACGGTGCAATGAAACAACATTTCCAACAGCATCTGGCCAGGCTGCATGCCTGGTTGGCTAAACAAGGCAACATGCAGGTTATGTGCTGTCCCTATCCTCCAATACTTGAATCTCCAATTCAATGGACAGAAAAGATCCAAAAGTTCCTGGCCATAGACCTGGACGTTCAAAGTATGGCCCGCGTGGCCGAACCATCGCTACAGCGCCAGAAACATAAAACATAACACGGCCCGCTATCTTCGTCATCCAGGGCTTTCAGCCGCGGATAAACTTTTTCTTGCATACTCCAATATTAAAGGGGATATTCCAGTCTTTCAAATCACAGCAGAAATCTGGAGTCATCAACATATGAAATCGAAACAAACTCAGTCGACTCTCGTATCGCCGCACGGTGGCGAACTTCGCCCCCTTATTATCGAAGGCGGGGAACTCGAAGCCGAAAAGAAAAAAGCCGGTTCCCTGCAGAAAGTCCGGATGTCTTCACGCGAAACATCCGATCTTATCATGCTGGCCTGCGGGGCCTTCAGCCCGTTGAAAGGTTTTATGTGCAGCCAGGATTACAAGTCCGTAGTCCAGGATATGCGCATGCAGGATGGACTGCTTTGGCCAATACCCATAACACTGGCAGTCTCCAAGGAACAGGCTGATGAAATCGAAACCGGCAGCGAAGTCGCCCTTGTGGACGATGATACAGGTAAAATCATGGGGTCTCTTACAGTCGAAGAGAAATATGAATACGACAAAAAAACCGAAGCCCAATGCGTATTCGGCACCACGGATAAAGAACATCCCGGCGTCGCTAAGGTGTATGCCCAGGGAGATGTGCTGCTCGGCGGCACCGTAAAGGCCTTTTCGGAAGGCAAGTATCCCGAAACCTACGGCAACTACTATGCCCGCCCTGCTGAAACAAGAGAGATTTTCAAAAATAAAGGATGGAAAACTGTTGCAGCTTTTCAAACGAGGAACCCGCTACACAGATCGCACGAATACTGCACCAAGATCGCCATGGAGGTATGCGACGGCCTCCTCCTCCACCCGCTTGTCGGTAAACTTAAAAAAGGCGATATTCCTGCTGAAGTGCGCATGAAATGCTACGAGGTGCTGCTCGAAGGCTACTATCCCAAAGACAGAGTGGTATGCAAAGTCTACCCAATGGAAATGAGATATGGAGGCCCCAGAGAAGCTGTGCTGCACGCTATTTTCCGCCAGAACTACGGTTGCAGCCATCTTGTTATCGGAAGAGACCATGCGGGAGTCGGAGACTACTACGGCCCGTTCGACGCACAGAACATCTTTGACGAATTCGACAGCTCAGAACTCCAGATCAAACCGTTGAAGATTGACTGGACTTTCTGGTGCAGGAAGTGCTACGGAATGGCTTCGACCAAAACCTGTCCACACCCCAAGGAAGACAGAATCATGATTAGCGGAACAAACCTTCGTGAAATGCTGGCTGCAGGAGAAAAGCCGCCGGCAGAATTCAGCAGGCCGGAAGTACTCGACGTTCTAATGGATTATTACAAAAAGGCAAAGTAGATACGAGGCAAAACAATGGTTCAACGCAAAGCTACAAATATCACATGGCACGAAGGCAAAGTCACACCCGCAGACCGGGCAAAAGTTATAGGCCACCACGGCGCTGTCCTTTGGTTTACCGGCCTGTCAGGGTCAGGAAAGTCAACGCTGGCAAACGCGGTTGATGCTCTCCTCAATGAACGCGGCCACCACTCGTATGTTCTGGATGGCGACAACGTGCGCCACGGTCTTAATAAAGACCTCGGATTCAGCCCGGAAGACAGGCACGAAAACATTCGCAGAATAGGCGAAATTGCCGCGCTCTTCGAAAATGCCGGCGTAATCGTTATGACAGCCTTCATTTCACCTTACATGAGCGACAGAAATATCGCCCGCGAACACAATCCGTCAGGTCGCTTCCTCGAAGTTTATTGCAACTGCGCACTTTCAGTCTGCGAGGAGCGCGACCCTAAAGGCCTGTACAAGAAAGCCAGGGCAGGCGAAATAAAAGAGTTCACCGGCGTAGATGCGCCCTATGAAGCCCCGCCGCACGCGGAAATAACCGTCAACACAGACAGGGAAACGGTGGAAGAAAGCGCGGCAAAAGTCCTTGAGTATCTCGAGGCGCGCCAGATAATCCCGCCTGCAGACTGAAGATTCGCGTTATTGCCGCTCAGGATAAAAACGCCGCATAACGATGCGGACAGATGAAACCGGCCTTGCGACTACGCGCTCTGCGTGTAAGCAATGAGAGTGCGCGAATAGATCAGGCTAGACATGAGACCCAGGCGAATGATATAATATATATATATGTTTAAAGCTTCATACAAAGTTGCAACAGTCATGGGCATTCCGGTCAAAGTCCACATATCTGTTGTGGCGCTTGCAGTAATGTCTGTGATCAGGTTCAGGTCCATATATGGCCTGTTTTTTGCCGCCGGACTGGTCATCAGCATAGCGCTGCATGAACTCGGACATTCTTTTGTAGCCATAAGAAAGGGTTGCAAAGTACGTGAAATTACTTTGCTCCTCCTCGGAGGAGCCGCCCAGATGGAAAGTATACCCACCCGTCCAAGAGACGAGATCCTTATGGCAATAACAGGGCCGCTGGTGAGCCTGTTTCTCGGCGCTTGCGGCATTTTCGGGGGCAACCTTCTACCGCTCCCGGATCTTCGAGCAATGGCGCCGGCAAAACTCAACGTAATTGAACTGCTCGGGTGGCTGAATATCGTTCTGACATTCTTCAACCTTATCCCTGCATTTCCAATGGACGGCGGGCGGGTTTTTCGTTCGCTGTTATCACGGAAAATGGGTCGACTCAAGGCTACTTACGTGGCAGCGCAACTGGGCAAAATCATGGCAATCCTTTTCGGGATCTATGCGATCAATCCGTTTGACCCGATACTGATAGCAATAGCCTTTTTCGTCTATATAATGGCAGGCAACGAATACAGGATGGTCCAGGTTCAGGAAGCGTCAAAGCATTACGGATGGAACATCGGTTCATTTGGCCGGCAAAACGAGATTGAAGACGATGAGGCGATGATTGGTCCGCCGCCTTATGAAAACGGACCGGGAACTAGAAGCGGAATCAGGCCCAGTAAAAAAGACAGGTCTTCCAGTAATTTCTTCAGATAACATGCCCGACTCATCCAGGAAAAAATGGTCCGCCCAAAATTCAGCCGAACTTTACGGTCTCGGCCTGTGGGGAGAAAACTGTTTTGATGTCTCGGATTCAGGAGATGTGATAGTCAAAAACTCCGGCAGCGGACGCCGGCGCTCCATTAGTATCGCCGACACTGTGAAAAGCC
The DNA here is from genome assembly GCA_964543205.1 of uncultured Victivallales bacterium. Taxonomy (GTDB): domain Bacteria; phylum Verrucomicrobiota; class Kiritimatiellia; order UBA8416; family CAYSRM01; genus CAYSRM01. The sequence continues at coordinate 4,331 of CAZIXB010000060.1, read as the reverse complement.
TTGCCCGCCGCGGACTGAACATGCCCATGTTGCTCCGTTTCGACGATATACTTGACGCGCGAATCAAGCGCCTGCACCGCTGCTTCTCATCGGCAATATCCGAAACTGATTACAATGGCCGTTATCATGCTGTATACCCGATCAAGGTAAACCAGAAGCAGCAGGTACTCAAAGATATTATCGCATTCGGGCAACCCTTCAGCCATGGGCTTGAAGCCGGCAGCAAGGCTGAGCTGCTCGCGGCTATAGCGCATATCTCCGGCAACAACTCAATGATCGTCTGCAACGGCTACAAAGACCAGGAATTCATAGATCTGGCCCTGTATGCTACTTCCCTTGGGTTGCGCGTGTTCATAGTTGTGGAAATGCCCGCCGAATTGCTCGCCATAATCAACAGCTCAAAACAACTTGGCGTGAAACCTAACTTGGGAATCCGTGTCAAGCTCTCCAGCACTTCTGGAGGGCGCTGGGACAAATCTTCCGGCGACGAAGGCAAGTTCGGAATGACCGCATCGCAGATAATAGAAGCCGTGGAAAAACTCAGGTCCTCCGAAATGCTGGGCGCTCTCAAGATGCTGCACTACCACATCGGAAGCCAGGTTTCCGACATAACAAGAATCCGCACCGCCCTTAAAGAAGCAATCCGGTTCTACGCCGAAATGACCCGCATGGGGGCGCCTATGCAGGTGATAAATGTCGGAGGCGGCCTGGCAGTAGACTATACCGGCGCAAAGGCCAATGAACCGGAAAGCAGGAATTATTCTTTGAGAGAGTACGCAGCTGATATCGTAGACATAATAAAAAGCGTCTCGGAAACGGCCGGAATAGAACATCCCGATATCGTCAGCGAATCAGGACGGGCCACGGTAGCATCACATTCTGTACTGGTTTTCAATGTGCTTCATACCAGAAGCTTCAGACCCCGTCAATTAAACGAATATCCTTCTTTCCGCTGTTCCCGCCCAACAGAAAGCCTGCGTGAAGCTTTTCAATACATTAAACCCGGCCATCTGCAGGAAGCATTCAATGACGCTGTCTACTACAGAGACCAGGTCAGAGAACAGTTTGTCCTCGGTGAAATATCCATCGAAGAAAAGGCTTATGCAGAAGACACTTTCTGGAACATAATACAGAAAATCTCCGCTGCATCCGGCGAACAGGAATACGTGCCGAAAGCTCTCAGGAAACTTGAAGCTGCCCTTCCCGACGTTTACTACGGAAACTTCAGTCTTTTTCAATCTCTGCCCGATTCATGGGCAATCGACCAGGTATTCCCGGTGATGCCTATACACCGCCTTCACGAAGAGCCGATAAGAAACGCGGTAATTGCCGACATAACATGCGATTCCGACGGCATACTCAACCGATTCGCCATGGCCGGAAGGCTATCATCCACGCTCAAATTGCATGAACTTAATGACGAGGAATATTACCTCGGAATATTTCTCGTCGGCGCCTACCAGGAAACGCTCGGCGACCTCCATAACCTGCTGGGAGAAATCAATGTTGTCCACGTTTCCGTTGACAAGGACGGGAAAGTAACCTATACGCGGGAACTCCCGGGGGCTTCAGCAGGTGCTGTGCTCGAGGATGTTGGATATAATCGCCACGAGGTAGAAAACCGTCTCCGCGCCCTGGTCAACACCGCCGAAACAGACGAACATATAGACAAAAACACCATTATAGATGCATTTATTGAAGCCCTTGACGGTTATACATACTTCGAACGCTGATGAATATTCCATGCTTTCTAGACAAGACTCCTGAAGAATCAACGGATCCTTCCGCCCCGTACGTCGTTCTTCCGCTGCCGTACGAACGAACAGTGTGCTACGGAAGCGGAACAGCAGCCGCCCCGGAAGCCATACTCCGCGCCAGCCGGGAAATAGAGGATTTTGACGAAGAACTCATGACGCCTGTCAACCTTGATGTCCAGACCTTGCCGGCCCCCGAGTTCGAAGACATGGAGCCGGCCCGCTGTCTTTCAGTGATCGAATCACTGGCAACACCTGTATTTTCGGAAAAACGGTTCCTGCTTTCACTGGGGGGCGAACACTCAGTCTCAATCCCCCTGATAAGCTCGGCAAACAAAACGTGGAAAGATATTGCAGTCCTGCACATTGACGCGCACGCTGATTTTCGGAAAGAATACCAGGGCTCTGAATGTTCACACGCCTGCGTCATGCGAAGAGTGGAAGAAATGGGCCTGGCCTTTGTTTCAGCAGGAATAAGAAGTTTTTCCGCCGGTGAATACGCGGACATGAAACAAAACAACACCCTCGGACGGATCGTGTACGCAAGAAATATCTCCCGGCATCCAATCCGGAAATCTCTTGCACAGATCAAAAGAATCCTCTCAGGGTCGGCATTCACTTATATTACTCTCGATATCGACGCCCTGGATCCGTCACTGGCGCCCGGGACGGGAACCCCTGAGCCCGGCGGACTTTCATGGGACAGCATCCTGCAGATCTTGCGTTCTGTTTTTGAATCTCAAACGGTTGTTGGGGCGGATATAGTGGAAACATCGCCTGTCCCCGGAACCCAGGTAACTGAATATATCGCAGCCAGACTTGCGCTGAAAATGATGCTTTATCATCAATCCCTGTCTCCCGGCAGGCGCCCGGAACGGTAGGCATTTATCAGACGATTAGTGGCCGGGTCATGCGCAAGGGGCCTGCTTCTTTGCTTGATTTCAGCAAGCGTTGCTTTTGCGAGAACCTTGCCAAGCTCAACACCCCACTGGTCAAAAGAGTTGATCCGCCATATTACACCCTGTGCAAATACCTTGTGTTCATAAAGAGATACCAGGGCGCCGAGCGTCTCCGGGGTCAACTTCTGTCCCAGAATTACATTTGATGGCCTGTTCCCTTCAAAGATTCTATGCATCACCAGGCGACCTTCTACGCCTTCACTTTGAACCTGCTCTTCAGTTTTGCCGAAAGCAAGGGCTTCGGCCTGCGCAATCATGTTGGCAATAAGTTTGGCGTGATGATCCCCAAGCGGCTGGCATGATTCCAGAAAACCGATAAAATCAGCGGGCACAAGTTTTTTCCCCTGGTGCATAAGCTGATAAAAGGCATGCTGCCCGTTGGTTCCAGGCTGGCCCCAGACAATTGGCCCGGTCTGGTAGTCGACGAGCTCACCCAGCCTGTTTACGGATTTACCGTTGCTCTCCATGTCAAGCTGCTGCAAATGGGCCGGGAACCTTGCAAGATACTGTTCATAAGGCAAGACCGCATGAGTCTCGCAACCGAAAAAGTTGTTGTGCCATATTCCCAGCAAGGCAAGGATAACCGGAATGTTGGTTTCGAGCTCAGAATTCAGAAAATGCTTGTCCATCATGTGAAAACCATCCAGCATTTTTTCAAAATTCTCCGGACCAATAGCTATCATTAGCGAAAGCCCTACAGCCGAACACAATGAGTACCTCCCGCCGACCCAGTCCCACATGCAAAAAACATTCTCTTCAGCAATTCCAAATTCGGCCGCCTTGCCAGTATTGCTTGACACAGCAACGAAATGAAACTTTGCGCTTTCCTCTGCTCCGAGTTCTCCAGCCAACCACCTCTTTGCGGTTTCGGCATTAGTCATGGTCTCTTCAGTCGTAAAAGATTTACTGCACACAACGAAAAGCGTCTCAGCAGCGTCAAGATCCCGCGTCTTCTCTGCAAAATCAGCGCCGTCTATATTTGAGATAAACCTCACGGTAAGTTCTCTGTCACTATAGGCCTTAAGAGCTTCGTACGCCATGGCTATGCCAAGATCGGAACCGCCTATGCCTATATTGACAATGTTCACAATCCTCCTGCCGGTATAACCCTTCCAATCCCCCGACCGGATACGATTACTCAGTTCCTTCATCCGGTCGGCCACAACTCTTACTTCGGGCATAATATCCCTGCCATCAACTACTACCGGACGGCCTTCACGATTCCGCAAGGCCACATGAAGAGCCGGCCTGTCTTCGGTGAAATTAACCTTCTCCCCGCCAAACATCCTTTGTATCTCTGTTTCTAAACCCGCCGCGCGGGCGAGATCGCATAACAATGACATAGTCAGGCCTGTAATCCGGTTTCTCGAATAGTCAAGGTATATCCCCGCGGCCTGCGCAGAAAAGCTTTGCGCCCTTCCCGGATCCTCAACAAACAGATCCCTGAGATTACAGTCCTTAATATCCTGATAATGACTCTCAAGCCGCTCCCATTCCCGCGAAGCGCGTAAATTATATTTGTCCGCCATAATTAAACCCTCTTTTTTAATCTGAAATTGTTGCCTGAAAACAACTGATTTACTGAAGACACATCTTCCCCATCCATGCAATCTGTATA
>CAZIXB010000059.1:0-8766 GCA_964543205.1 uncultured Victivallales bacterium | reverse complement strand
ATTTCCATGAGCTAAATTTTACACAAAACCCGGTGTGATACAAACGTTTTAACCCCCATATTTCACACTCCTGCGGCAGAAACAATTGATAGCGCCATTATCGCAAGCCCAAATCGTTTTACCCGATCTTGCCCAGCGCTCTGAACAGTTTCTGCCCGAAAATGTGTGAGACATGCGTTTGTTGCGGGAAGTAAAAGTGGCGCGTTTTGCAGCTTGAGTTTGACTTTTTCACGATATGGGGCAAGCTTTGAGTTTGTTATGAAAGTTGATATTTCCTGCGGTGGAACCGGAGGGCACATCTTACCCGGCCTTGCAGTTGCCGAAGAACTTCAGAGAAGGGGGCGCCGGGCCAGGTTGTGGCTTACCGGAAGGGATACAGAACAGATATTGCTCCAGGACTGGAATGGGCCGGTTCTGAGTGTTAATGCGGCTGGATTTCAGAATCCATTTAGACCGTCCGGTATTGTGTCGCTTGCAAAGCTCCTGTCTTCGTGCCAGAAAAGCATCTCATTGCTGAGAAAAAATCCCCCTGATGTGTTGCTGGCAATGGGCGGTTATGCATCAGCGGCGCCTGCGATGGCAGCGAAGTTCAGGAAAATCCCACTCGTCCTTCATGAAGGAAACGCCGTGCCCGGGAAGGTGATAAAGTTTCTTGCACCGTACGCAGACTGCGTAGCCGTTGCTTATTCCTCGGCCGCTGGACTTCTTGATGCGAGACGAACTGAGGTTACAGGGTTTCCGCTGCCTGAATCGCGTCCGGCGGATTCTTTTGTGTGCGCCCCGGCGGGGAATGAGATTACGTTGCTTGTAACCGGCGGCAGCCAGGGCGCCGAATTTCTGAATAGTGTAGGAGTTGATGCCCTGTGTGCGCTGGCCGCAGAAGCCGCTCTTTATGTTATTCATATAGCAGGCAAAGGAAATGTGTCCGCAATCAAACGGAAATATGTAGAGGCGGGCATACATGCCGATGTTGTAGATTTTGTAAAGGACATGTACAAAATCTATGCTTGCACAGATATTGCAATAGGACGAGCAGGCGCGGCATTCTGTGCTGAAATCTGCCGTTTTGGCGTGCCGTCGATAATGGTGCCGTATCCTTATGCTTCCAGCGCACATCAGAGGTTGAATGCCGAAAATCTGGAGCAGAGTGGCGGTGTGCGGATAATGGACCAGGGTGAAGCTGGTTGCGGTGAATTGGCGGGCGCCATCAGGGAACTTGTCGTCAACAAAAGCCTTCGGGATTGCATGAAATCGGCCCTTAGCGCCGCTGCAGAAGACGGAGCAGCCGGACATATTGCCGACGTGCTTGAAAATGTTGCCCGCAGATAAGAAAAACTATAATCTGTTTGGACGATATAAAAAGTAAATCCTGCGTACGATAGAGGAAGTAACAATGCCTATTTATGAGTTCTACTGTTCGCAATGCCACATGATATATAGTTTCTTTTCAAAAAAAATCGCTGCAGAAAAGAAACCCTCGTGCCCGAAATGTGGCAAGAAAAGGCTTCAGAGGCAGGTTTCATCTTTTGCCATGATTGGCGGAAAAGGCGGGGAAGAAGCGGAAGAGGATCTTCCTGTTGACGAAGAAAAAATGGAGAAGGCGTTGACGTCACTTGCCAATGAGGCGGAAAACATCAACGAAGAGGATCCAAGGCAGGCTGCCCGCCTTATGAGGAGACTTTCCGGGGAAATGGGCATTGAATACGGAGAAAGCATGGAGGAAGCACTTCATCGAATGGAGTCGGGAGAAGACCCCGAAGCTATAGAATCTGATATGGGCGAACTGCTGGATAATGAAGAAGAACCCTTTATGTTTAATGAACAGAAGAAGAAAAAGGCCGGCGGGAAAAAGAGCAGATCTCAACCAGGCCGGGATCCAGAGTTATATGAAATGTGAACCAGGCCAGCTTCGGCTTTTTATTGCGGTAGAGCTGGACAACAAGGTTAAGAATAAACTCGAGGAGACAATTGAGAGTCTCCGCCGCACACGGGCCCGTGTTAAATGGGTGGACTCTTCGAGGATGCATCTGACCCTGGTTTTTTTGGGGAACACACCCGAAGAAAAACTTGACCTGGTGAAAAGCTCTATTGATAGAAGCGTGAGCAGGGAGGCGGCTTTTGAATGCAAGGTGAAAGGACTGGGTTTTTTCGGCTCGCCTCGCTCGCCGAGGATTGTATGGGCCGGTCTGTCAGGACAGATTGATTCACTGCGCCGGATCAGGAGCAGTGTTGAATCTGAACTCACGCAGGCAGGGATTGATTTTGACCGTAAGGATTTCAGGCCGCATCTTACTCTTGGGCGGGTTAAATCTTCGAAAGGCGCCCGCGAACTTGCTGCGCAGATAGAGAAAATGGAAGGCCTTGAACTGGGCGTTCTTAAGGTGAACTCGCTGGTTCTTTTTGAGAGTCGGCAAGGGACTGAAGGTGTTGTTCACCTGGCAAGGCGCCAGGTTGTGCTACCCCGATAAAAAGCCAAATTCGTTCAAGAAAAACTGGCTGGCGCAGTGATCCTGATGATTTCGGTATCCATTGCGCCTTCAATAGTATAAGCAGGCATGGATGCGGGAATAAGACATGAACTTCCCGGCTTCAGGGCATATTTCCGGTCTGTACAAAGCTTCGGGTGTCCGGTAGATACGAAAAGGATATGATAGGTTGAGCCGTCAGGCTGAACAGGAAACTTCCTGCCAGGATTGATTTTTTCCACGCAAAAATAAGGGCAGGCGACTATTTCAGCAATAAGAGAATTGCCTTGCTTTCTGGAAGGGCAGTTACCCGCTCTTGGGTCGGCAGTATCTTCCCAGTCTACCGTTGCCATTGCTTCGGCAATATGGAGCTGCCTTGGTTTGCCGTCTTTTCCCAGCCTTCCCCAGTCATATACCCTGTAAGTCGTATTGGAGTTCTGCTGTATTTCAAGTAGAAGGCAGCCTTCTGCTATGGCGTGAATGCGCCCCCCGGGAATGAATACGGCGTCCCCGGCCTGTACTGGAATCCGCTGGAGCGCTTCTTCGAGGTTGCCCTCTTCCAGGTGTTTCATGAATTTCTCAGGGCCCACTCCATGTCTAAGGCCCGCGTAGACGAAAGCGCCCGGTTCTGCGGCCAGAACATACCACATTTCAGTTTTGGGTTCCCCGCCGGTAGCAGCGGCGTTGGCATTGTTGGGATGCACCTGTACGCTAAGTCGTTTGGCTGCATCGATGATCTTTACGAGCAAGGGGAAAACGGGAGAATTCATTTCTTTACCAAGCAGTTTATCCTGCATTCCGGATACAGCATCCCCGAGAAGTTTACCCCTGAGAGAACCGTTGGTTATTTTGCTTGAGCCCTCGGGCCGGTCGGCAACTTCCCAGGATTCAGCGCATTTTTTGAGCCCGTGTTCTTTTCCGAAAACTTTGTTGATCTTGTTGCCGCCCCAGATGTAGTCCTTGTACACAGGCTGGAGCATCAACGGGTATGGGTCAATATTCATGAGTCCTTCATTATTATTTATGAGGTCTATTGAGCAAGAAAAAAGATTGAGTCCGGGCGCGAGGTAATGCTATTTTTTCAATATGAAGACACTTATGTTTATTATCATTGCAACTTGTCTTTGCGCCGGATGCACTACCACTGTTCCGCAGAGAAGGAAGCAGGCGGTTCGTTATGAAGCGCGCCTGTCGGAGCTTGAGGGAAGTGTGGAGAGGTTGGAAAACCGCATGCAGGGCCTGCATCAGTCTCAGCAGGACGCTTACTCGCAAGTCGACAGACTGGAAAAACTGCACGCCCGGAAAATAGTTAAAATCGAAGAAGAACTCGCGGGAATCAAAGAGATGGTGGCAGATCTGGACACCCGGCAGGAGAGAATAAGGAAAGAAATAGTCGACAAGCTTACAGAAAAGATTGCAAGTCTCTTGCAGGAGACCCGGGCCGGATCTACCAAACAGAATCTCAGGGGAAGGGAACATGAGGTCCTGGCAGGACAGACCCTCTCGGAAATAGCCGCTGCATACGGCGTGTCAATCGACGCTATTATTGAGGCGAACGGTCTTAAGAACCCGGACAATATCCGTAAAGGTCAGAAACTGTTTATTCCGGAATAGGAATTCGCCAGGTCATTATTTGACGGGAATTTTTTACAGCTATTGGCGCCTCCAAAAAGCCGGGCGGGGCCTGGGCGGTGGCGACCGGTTCTGTCTTGATTGCCGATTCTTCTGTCGTGGATGCGGCTTCGAGTTTTTGGCGGACGTTTGCCAGATCGCTCCGGAGCGCATTATTCTTTTTATTTAACGCCAGCAGAGCCTGGACCAGTTTTCTGATTTGAACGTCTGTTCCTTCGGACCGGCTCGCCAGGGCATTTTCCAGTTCTTGCAACGTATTCCGTTCTTTTTCCAGATTTTGCTTCAGTCTGCCTGCGTCCGCAAGCGCCTTAGCAACAGAAGACTCGATTTGCTGTCGATCCTGCTGCCATGATTCATCCAACTCTGTAAGGCCGGATTCCACAGAACCAACATTGTCTTCCATCTTACGCATGAACATGTATGCAATGCCCCCTCCTGCGCCAAGTATTACCAGTATCAGCAGGAGAAAAAAAAGGGATACAGCCAGAAGGTTCTTTCTTGTCCGGCGCCTTTCATAATCAAGGAATTCCTGAAAAGCTTCCAGTACGGGCAGACTTTCCTGCTGGCTGGCCAGATCCATTCCGGCTCGAACGGCAATTTGTTTAGACTCTGAGCCCGGGATTGGCTCAACACCCAACGCTCCTGTCCTGTCGCTTCTGTTCTTGTTGACGCGAGAATCGTCCGATTCGGGCATGTCATCAAATCTGTTTTTCGGTGTGTTTTTCGGCACGATAACAAGTATCCTTTATCCGGGCGTTTATTGTTATGCAAAATGTTTAATTTGTAAATCCTCGTTTGCGGGATCTTTACTCCCGGGGCGGCTGTCGACTTCAGTAAGATACTCACAAACTGACGCACAAACATTCAGCATGCCCGAACTTACGCCAAGCGCTTAAGCAAAAAATATAGAATTCACGGATCCAACTGATTATTTCAGTTTCATCCATGGTTTTGCGCGGAATATGGCTTTAGGCGGAAATTTTCGCTCTGGCGGTTTCTCCCGGTTGTTCTCTCTCCAATGCTCGAGTTCGCGCTGAAGCTCGGTTTCAAGGCTTTTCAAGCGAGTCAGTTTTCCGTTGTTCCCGTTGCTGCGGTCCTGAGAATCCGGGCTTGCAGACTCTTCCACTGGCGGGTTTTCAGCGATATTGCGACAGATCCGGCATTCCTGGTTTTGTTTGCTGTTAAGCTGGCTGGTTTTCCGGGAAGATACGTTCTGTTCTTTTTTATCATTCCCTATTAGCTTTTCCAGCCGTTCCATGCGATGATTGTAGTTGTGTTCCTTCTGTTCGCAGGATGCCCTTACAATGTCGAAGATGGATCTGTCGCCTTCCAGTTCCTGCCGGGCGTTTTCTGATTCTTCCACCAGGAGCTGTTTGAATTTCTCTAGCCTTGTAGACATCTCGCGTTTTTCTTGCTCGGCCCTGGCTTTAAGATCCTCATACTCATTCTGTTTTTCTGCAAGCAGGCGCATGGTGTCTTCGCGCGCGGCGGAAGCTGTTTCGGCTTTTTCCCGCAGTGTGCCGATCTGTGCGTCAAGGGCCTCATGGCAGCTGCGGCTTGATGATTCCAGTTTTTCCCTGAGCTGTTCGATTTCCGCTTTTAGCGTTTGCTCCTTCATGGCGGTTTGTTCTTGAAGCCAGCTATATTTTTCTTCGCCTAGCCGCAACTGTTTTTCTTTTTCCGCGAGCTTTTCGCGATACTTCAGATTGCTGGTCTCGAGTTCTTCGGCCTGTTTGCGCGTTTTCTTAATTTGGTCTTTAAGCTGCTGCTCGCTTTTTTTCTTCTGTTCCAGAACGGAGTTGTGCTTTTTTTCCAGTTGTTTGAGGTTCTCGTATGCTTCTTTAACTTCTCTTTCTTTTTTCTCCCTGGCCGACTTGCTCCTGGAGAAGGTGTCCCGCAGCTTTGAAAGCTCCTGCTTTGTTATTTTAATTTCCTGTTTCAGTCGTTGTTCGTCTTGTGAGGTGTCTTTTTTCTTCTGGTCGCAATTGATGCAGGATTTTTCAGGTTTTGTCCGGGATTTTGGGCGCTTTATCTGTGTTTTCTTTTCCGGTTCCGGTTCATGATTGGTGTGTTTTGCTTCCGGTTCGGTCTTTTTAGCCTTTTCTTTCGGAGCTGGACTGATGTTTGTCGATACACCTGTCTTTTCATCGAGCCTGACAATCTCGTTGCTATTGATATTCTTGATGATTGCTGATACAGGCACTGTGCCGTCCCGGACAAGCTCTTTAAGGGCGTTGATATTCAGGGGACCGTATTCAGTCCCGCCAGGCAGTTGTGCGATCCACCGCATTTCCAGGAAAGGTACGCTTTTAGCTTTTTCCCAAGACTTTTTATCCGTAGAAACCTGGTTGTCTGGGGCGATCCTGCCTTGTTGTGCCCAGGCTTGCAGAGTATCGCGGTCAACAGGCCCGAATACAGAATCGTTGTTTGTTTTGAGAAACCATTCTTTTTCAACAGATTCAGTTGCCGGAGTTGGAGATTTCAGATCAGGCATAAAACAAACCTTACTGTGATATAATGCGAAAGATGTTGTTGGTTTTTAACGGGCAGAGTGTTGAGGATAAGCAACTTATATGTCAAGGACATTTCCATCGGTTAACCCGCATGTCTCACACTTTTTCGAGCAGAAACGGCTCAGAGCGCTTGCCAAGATCGGGTAAAACGATTTGGGCTTGCAATAATGGCGCTATCAATTGTTTCTGCCGGAGGAGTGTGAGATATGCGGTTTATGGCCGGTGATTACGGGTGTGCTAGAGCACACTTCCGGCGCCCGTTTTTAATTAACCGGTTTTGACGAACCTGCGGTTTCGGTTCCTGTTTGCAGGCTTTCCTTTTGCCAGCGGTTCCCGGCTGACATGCAGAAAAACGCTTTCTTCACCAAGTTCTTTCTCCAGCATTCGCAAAAGCGATTCACTGGGAAATACACGGAATTCACGGTCCGTATCCAGCAGAACCTTCTCTCCGGTTGGAAATTGCAGGCAAAGAACGACTTTTGTCTTTCCTGGATTTTCAGCAAACAGTTTCTTTACATGTTTTAGTTTTTCTTCCTTCAGGCTTGTGGTAGGAACGGTAAGGCTCAACTGCTTGGCAAAATGCAATGGAGCCTCAGAAAGCGGATAGATCTCGTGGGCTATGAGCTTTGGTTTTTCTTCGCGGCGCGAAACCTCTCCGCAGATAAGCACCGGGGAGTCTTTTGCAAGGCGCTCCGCATAGGATTCATATTTATCAGGAAAGACCAGCGCTTCCACGTTGCCGTCAAGATCCTCAACCTGAAGAATTGCCATCATCTTTTTTGTAGAGCGGGTCACCTTTTTGTTAACGGATGATATAATCCCCCCCATGCGGGTTAGAGATCTGTTTTCAAGATCGGACAGGCCTTTTACGTCTGTTAGCTGATAGCGGCTGAGAAGAGGCGCAAACTCGGTCAGAGGATGCCCGCTCATGTATACTCCCAGAAGCTCTTTTTCGCCCGCCAGCAGTTCGCTCTGCGGCCACGGTGTGCACTGCGGCAGTGCGTTGCTCACGCCGGATTCGGGGGATTCATCCATCAGGTCGAACAGGCTGCCCTGTCCTGAACGGCGATCCTCGATTTCCTCTGTTGCTCGTGACATAGCGTGATCTATTCCGTTGAAAAGCCTTGCCCTGTTTTCCTCTATTCCATCCAAAGCGCCTGAACGGATCAGGCTTTCCAGGGTCTTGCGGGTGGCCATCTGTCCGCTCAGTCGAGAGCAGAAGCCGACCAGTTCGGTGTACCGTCCGTTTTTTTGTCTTTCCCGCACTATAGTCTGCGCGGCTCCTTCGCCTACGTTCTTGATTCCGGCCAATCCGTAACGGATGGCTTTTTTTGACGCCGGTTTAAAGACCGTGTCACTCAAGTTTACATCGGGAGGAAGCAGTTCAAGACCCATTCGATCGGTCTCGGCCACGAAAAAAGGCAGCTTGTCAAAGTTGCCTATTTCGCTGGTCAACAAAGCGGACATGAACTCTGCGGGAAAGTTGGCTTTAAGGTATGCGGTCTGGTAGGATATTATTGCGTATCCAGTGCTGTGCGCCTTGTTGAAACCGTAGCCAGCGAAACTTTCTATGGTGTCGAAGATTCTGCCTGCCTGTTGCTTTTCGATATTGTTTGTTTCTTTGCAGCCCTTGATAAACTTTTCCCTCTGTTTGCCCATGAGGTGAACTTTTTTCTTGCCCATGGCGTCTCTCAGAACATCGGCTTCGCCCATGGTGAATCCTGCCAGCACATTGGCGGCTTTCATTACCTCTTCCTGGTAAAGCATGACGCCGTATGTCTCGTTGAGGACGCCTTCAAGCAGGGGATGATCGTACTTGATCTTTGCTTTGCCGCTTTTCCTGTTCACGTAGTCGTCAAGCATGTTCATGGGGCCGGGCCGGTAAAGGGCAATCATTGCTATAAGGTCTTCGATCCGGTCTATGCCGATTCTTCTTATGAGATCGCGCATGCCTTCGCTTTCGAGCTGGAACACTCCGATAGTATCGCCGCGGTTTAGCAGGTCGAAGGTTGTTTCATCATCCGGCGGCAGGTTTTCGATATCAATCTCTATTCCCTGGAATTCCATGACGAGGTCGACGGTATGGCGGATAACCGTCAAAGTGCGCAATCCAAGGAAGTCCATTTTGAGCAGCCCTATTTTTTCCAGAGGTTTCA
>CAZIXB010000058.1:0-9422 GCA_964543205.1 uncultured Victivallales bacterium | reverse complement strand
CGGTCTGAGAGCAGGGATGAAAATTTCCCTCAAAAAAGTAGATTTTATCATTGTGTTGTATATCGTTTGTTTCATTATTGCAGGTCTTGTTTTATCTTGTGTCTATTAGGATGACGTTCAAAGATTTTTCCAGAAACGTTCTTGTTAGTTTCGAAACTATTGGATCAATAAGAAGAGAGCCGCTAAACGTAATTGATGATGCAGAGAACATCCCTCCACGTGTGACATGTGGCTCTCGGAGCACCATTTCTGCTCCGCCGTGCGGATTCATCCCTTTTGCAACAAGTTTCATATCTTCAGGGGCTGTTCGTGTCAACTTGTCAGTTTCCCAGCCGGATCCGCCTCTGCCTCTAAGCCCGCCTGCAATTCCTGGTTGGTCGGGTCTGTACAACTTCTTGTCAGTTAGAAGATTTCTGTTCAGGGAATCCTCGCCAAAGGCCTCACCCTTTTTCAATTCTGTTCCAGTAAATATCCAATGATCGGGTTCGATTACCTTGTAGGCGGAAGACGTTCCATAGTCGTCGGGAGTAAAGCGAACTCCAAGAATCTGTGATTCGTCAGCGCATGATCTATTGAAGGAAAGGCTTACACAGCGGGTAGATCCGTCATCGAATACCTCGATTTCCCTATAAATGCTGTTTGCCCCAGCATTGACGATCCAGCCGCCCTTTTCTGTGTGCCACTCAACAAGTCCTTCGTACATCTGTCTTGTCCAATATTCACAATGAGTATTGAACAGAATGGTCTTGTAGTTGTCCAATATTGCCGGTTCGCGATGGAATTCAACTCCGGAGATGATGTCGTATTGAAAACCTTCACGTTCCAGCCACGCCAGAAGCCTCCATTCGGCGCCCGCAAGGTGATTGGTGAACGGATCGGTTACTGATAGTTGATCCAAACCGGAAAAGGGAAATGGTCGTTTGATTGACAAACGTTTGAATTTCCAGGGTGGTTCATGTGTCAGTCTGGCAAGGACTCTCAGGATTGAATCAGGAAGAACTTTGCGGACAAGATCCTTCCATCTTGCCATTCGCAAAAACTCTTGCGAGCGGGCGCTTTCGAAATTTCTATACCGGCTTCTCCCTCCCCATATGTTGTAAGACTGCCATGTGTTTGTGCTGGCAAGGACAAGCAGAGATGAATCTCTGCCTCTTTGATCGGCTGGTGTAGAAAGAATAAAGGGTATGACAAAGGCGCTCTCAACGGTTTTGAGAACTACACCGTACAGGCCTGGCGTGGCAGTTTTCGGGATTGTGTATGAAAAGGCGGCATCCCAATCGAGACCTTTGTCTACGAAAAAGCCATCAGGCGTAATCTGCTGTAGTTTGTTGTGACGGCCCAAGTCAGAGACTATTTCTCGTTTAAGTCCAAATCGTGTCAGCTTTGCTTTATATTCTGAGTTTGCATGAACAAAGACTTTGACAGTTTCTCCCGGCAAAAACCACAATCGCTTCTGATATCCAACAAGCGGATCATCCATTATTCTAACTATGGGTGGTACGGAGTTACTTTTGTATGATTTAGCTTTCTGGTCTTTCCAGAGAAACTTGACCTTGTGAAGCCCACCAATGTTTGGCAGAATCCAGTTGCCATCGGATTTGGTTTCAGTCCGCGCAAGTTCTTTTCCAGTAGCATCTGTCCCGACAATATGTACACCAGCCATTGGTGTGCAACGGCTGGCGGAAAGCGTTTGACCTGACAGTGTGCTGTGATCCTTCATGTCATTGAATACAAACGTTATACATTATTTGAGTGTCAGAAAATTTAGATAAAAGCTAAATCGAATAACCATAGGCATCAATAACCGGTTTCAATATTTCGACAACTTTTGCCTTGGTCTGCTTATTGAACTGCTTTTGCCAGCGCCCCATGTGATGTGCGCTAAGGTTTTCAGAAAGCAGTCCATTGTTCCAGTCCATTTGCCAGAAACTGCAGATTTTGCGCAAATTGGACTCGGGGTCGGATATAAGCTCCTCAAAGCGCAATTCAAGATATGACTGGTCGGGCAGGTTTGATCGTAAACTGAACCACCGTAAAAGAATGTCACGAACATATTCAGATGCATGGCAAGGATCTGAAGGCGCCCAGCTTTGCTTAGTCATGGAAGCTACAACATCTCGAGGATCGCGGTAAATGTGGACGAGCTTTGCTTCCGGAACAAGCTCAAGGAACTTGTGAAAAAAAAGGATGTTCCACGTGTTTTTCTCAAGGAAACAACTGCCACGCTGTTTTTTCAAGGCATCTGATGCAACATCCAGATAGAAACCTCCCAGAATTGAGGCAAGCTTTTTCTTTTCAAGCGGCCGGGAGTAAGAGATGCAGGTGCGTGAGGCAAGTGGCATGCCAACCCATTGCCCTTTGAATTGAAATTCCCGGAGATCAGCAATCAGTTGCGTCACGCATTTACGATAGCCGGGGCTGTGATCGCTGATTCGCAAAGTTGAATAGCGGGACCAAGGCACGAATGGCAACAAACCGTGAAAACCATAATGCATAAAGGCTCTTCGGAGTATTGATGAAACAGGGCATGGTCTATCCAGATCATGAAGCAGTTTGGTCAGGCGACGGAGCTTAAAGTCGAAACAGTAGGGAGACCAGTTTTCACACATGCCAGTGTAAAAATCAAGGAGTCCGTCAGGATCTATGGTGAAACGAAACTCAGGGATTGAGCTGACATCCGGATGTCTTGTCATTATCCTATATAAAAGGGATGTGCCGCTTCGGCCGGTACCTCCGATTGCGCAGATGTTCATTTGCATTCCAGGTTATGTTGCGTTCTCAATACAATTAACGATTCTACTTTTCTCTAAAACAAACTAACTTGAGAAGACGTTGTATTGCCAGAAAAAAAGGATCTATTGCTGAGGTTTGAGATTTATGCAAACATTGGTGACGGATTTAAACTCTCTGAATATTAGAAATAGTATAAAAATACGCATGGATGTCGAATGCGTTTGTTTTTCTGAGGGCGCCAAAAGCTCTGTGATTACTTAAAATAAACCGGCAAAAAAATCATGTAAGCATGAGGATTACACTAGTCGGGCATAAACGGCCTCTAGCTGCCTACCGACCACATCAGCGGAAAAACGGTGTTGTGCCCTTTGAGAAATGACTTCGGGATTCATTGTCGGAAGCAGGTCAACCATGCGGACAAGAGCCTTGGCTAGCGTTTTGGGCTCCTTCGGGGGCACAAGCAGCCCATCGCCATCTTTAACAATGCACTCCGGGCCGCCGCATCGGGTGGCGACTACCGGAGTACCGCACATCAAGGCTTCTGCCGCAGCCAGGCCGAAAGTTTCGTAATGGCTGGATACGACCATAACATTCACGCTGCGAAGCAAACCGGGGACATCCGCCGGTGCAATACGACCCAGAAAGTTGACATGGGAATCTATACCGAGATTTCTTGTCTTAGCCTCCAAGCGGCTTTTTAATGGGCCGTCGCCGGCGAAAACCAGTTCATGATTTGCATCATCCGGGAAAGCCATTGCAAAGGCATCCAGAAGATCAGCCTGCCCCTTTTTTTCACGAAATTTGCCCAAATTCAAAAAACGTATCTTGTTGCTTTGGCCCACAGTTTGTCTGTCTTTTGGTCTAAAGCGATCAGCAACAATATTTGGAATCCATTGCCAGTCATTTGAATTGGAGCACAATAAAGTTGAAAGAAGCTCTGCTAAGGCCGGGCTAACCGCAATCCGGGCGTCCGCCGCTTCAGCGGCTTTTTTTGCAAGGCGCAACTGCCATGGCCGCAAAATTCTGCGGGCAAAAGCCGTGCTGTGTTCCGTAAGAACGAGCGGCAAGTTGATCCGCCTTGTCCACTCCGCAGCCACTGCTCCAGCAAAAAGTGCAGAATGTGCGTGTACAATATCAGGAATGCCATTTTGGGCAATGTATTTTTTCAAAAGCCTATTGGCTTCTCGCCGCCAAAGAAGATAGTTTCCATATGGGATGCGCGGAAGGGCATCCCAGAAATCCTTGCGGTAAGTAACCACTCCATTGTCGTTTTCCAAGGAAGCCGTCATTTTCGGGGGATTGACGGAAAACATCTTTTTTATGGAATGCATCATAGGCGCAACAACGCCTACTTTGTGCCCGCGGGCCGAAAGAGCCAACGCCTGATCGCGAAAGAACACACCGTGCACATCCGATTGATGGGCGGGGTACCAAGAAGGAATAATTAGAATGTGCATTCCTGTTGTTCTATAATCAAAGTATTATCAAAATTTGTAATTAAAAGTACTAATATCTTGTCGATATATTTGTTCAACTATTTTTATTGATTCTTGTGTTGAGTATGCCTCTTTATATCTTTTTTGCTTTGAAGATTTATTTAGATGAAGCAAGTTTCCGCTTATTTTCATAACTGACATGAGAGTATCAAAGTCTTCTTCCAATCTTTCGTAATATCCCAAGAAATCAAGGACGACATTGCCTTGAGATCCGATAATGAACTCGGATTGAGGAAGAAATAGTAAGTTATTTCGAAACGCACCGGATCCAAGTCCATCAACTATAAAATGATCAAAACTCTGATATTTTTTTATAGTCTTACTTAACAACACGTCACCTTGCTGGTTTCCACCATTAAGAAAATATGAATAAGAACTGTAAATGCGATCCCAAGGATTTCTGACAAATGCAAATTTGAAATACTTCCTAAATTTATATTTATCAGCTGCGTGATAAACATACCAAGGCAAATGATTGCGCCCCCCTTTATTTTTTCCTAACGCATGAAATATTGATGTTCCTGCCACTTTTGGGATGTGAATGAAGATACAATGATTGTGATCCATGTATCTTTCATATGGAAAATTTCTATTTCGACATTTGTTTATAAATCTTTCAGATATAATTTTTTTTATTTTTTCCATATCATTTACAAATATCCACTTGCTTATAAGGCCGACATTTTTTTGGGGCTATGTTACATAAAGATGTTTCATGCTGCAATTCATATCCACCCATTTCCAATTAGACTTTGTAAGAGATAGATGTGTATTGTGGGAACATGGAATTTTTGATGATGACGCTCGATTCTCCGCAACAGAATTTCTGGCAAGGGAGCGCATTTCACTGATCTGGGCGCAAAGGCATATGTTGCCGGTTCAGGAGATCCACTTTATTTGGGCATGGGTAGTTTGTATAAAAATCATAATGCATCGAGATATTTCGCAGTATTTTTTTAAAGCTATTTTTGACTTGGTATTCTTCTAACGACTTTGATAATACGCATGTGTTGTGTTGAAACACAAGAAAGTAGAGGCGTCAAGATGAACGTTTAAAAAGCTTGGTGCTTTCTCTTTGAGTGTATGTGCCGCCTACCCTTTGGACAGTTGATTGGGGAATCTTAGCTATCGGGATGGCCCGGCTCCCTTGGCCTCAATTTCAGCCTTGAGGGCAGTCTTCGTGTTTGCACTTGAAAACGCAAGGCTCTGAGCTGCCCGTGAAGAGACGACCTGAGGTCGACCATACCACATTTCTCCAATGTACGCCATTCACGTCATCCAACACAACTTTCGCTTTAAATTCATCCGTATGCCTCCGTCTCTTTTTGGCCATCTCTATTCTCCCGCCATATTGGACTTCATTATGCCAAAACCCTGACTTGACTACCCCTCCAAAAAACGGGGCGCATTACCTTGCCATATGCAATTAGGCAAAATCATAATTACTGGATAACGACTCGACACCGTCAAGCCGGTGTTGTCTAATAGAAATCGCCGGGCATGATTGCCTGACGCTTTTAATAGTTTTCTGGAAAATATTTTTGCTAACACCGGTTGGAGCTTATCAGTTTTTTGGCGCCAAAGTGATTTACTCATCAACGTGCCGAGTTGCTGAATGAGGCAGCTTGGGAAAATAAGAAAAGGAGTCGAAAATGCACATCAAGACTGTTGGGCTTATTACGTATCACTCTCCACACTTAAAGACGGAGCAAGTCCTTCAGCGTCTTCTTAACCTTGACGCGGGCTTTGAGTTTAGGATGTATGCACTGCCTTTCTTGCAGAGAAAGCCGCGTGAAACTCTCTTCCGTCATCGTCCAGAGCAATCTGATGCCGTTGCCCCTCAAACCATGGCCGAAAAGCACGGAATTTCATACGCTCTATGCAACACTGACAATGACATAGATGATCGTTGCGATGTTTACATAATTCTTGGGGCCGGTATTCTGTCGGCCAAGTGTGTTCAGGGGAAGAAAATCATCAATTGTCATCCAGGTATCATTCCTGCGAGCCGCGGACTAGACTCATTCAAGTGGGCAATTTATGAAATGAAACCGTTAGGAATCACGTTACACTATATTGATGCACAAGTTGATGCAGGAGAGATCATTTCTGTTATCCCAACCAATACCTATGTTTTTGATAGCCTTACAACTTTAGCTCGTCGTCACTACGAGAATGAAATTGATGTGTTGTCTCGCTTCACTGACTTCTTGAAGAAACCGAGTAATCCCTTTCAAGACATTGATGAGGGCGAAGCTAAGAAACGGATGCCTTTTAGGCAAGAACGAGAACTGGCCAGCAGGATCTCAGAGTATACAGACAAATACGGGAATGCCTAACAAAACAAGCATTAGGGCTGGCTCGAAAAGTCGGGACACAACACTATAGCTTAGATTGCCCAATCAGATGTCCCAAGGAAGGGGAGCACCTGTGCGTGTCAGCACTCCGGAAACGATGAGTAATTGCCATGTTGACAGGGCGAGGGTTCCCGATAGAGTATTTGAAGGTTGGGATTCATGAAAACTTAAAAAAGCAATTAAGGCTTTATATGAATAGAAAGTACATTATCGGAGCATGCCTTTTGAGCGTTGCGGCGGTTCTTGCCGTGTTCTGGGATCCCCTGTTTTCAGGCAAGACACTTTTCTCGCCGGATGGTCCGCCTTTCTTTACTGCAGACTACCAGTATCAAAGATTAGTTTCTTTCTGGGGAAGCTGGGTGTATCGGATCGCAGGGATAGGGGGAGGGGGCAGGGCGTTTCATCCGCTCGAAGTTTTGGCCGTCATCTTTCCGCCGCTTGTTTATCATGTGGCATCCTATATGGTTTCCGTTGTTCTTCTCTACATTGCCGGGGTATTCTTTCTGCGGGGGCGTCGCATTCCGTTTGTTCCCGCTTTGCTTGGCGGGCTTGCGATTGCCTTTGCAGGATATTTCTTCACGCTGATCTCCGCGGGGCATCGCGGGATCTTTTACATGATGCCTTATGCGGTCTTTGTATTCGGCTTCCTTGATCGGGCAATTGATCGCAAATCCATGTTCTATTTCGCCATGACCGGCGCGTTCGCGGGGTTTGGCCTGATTGCTCAAGCAGATGTTATGGGGCTTCTGCTTATTGTTGCGGGCGCATACGGGGTATTCAAGTTGTCCAGTAGTTTCTTCGCAAACAAGGATACCAGGGGGGTTCTGTTGACCAGGACTATTCTGGGCGGGTTTGTGGCGCTGCTCTTCCTGGGGCTCGTATGCGCGGGGTGGTACGAGAAACTGACAGAAACCATTCTCCCAAAACGTGAGCAGCAGATAGCTTCAGCGGGCGCAAAAACAGCAGAAGAAAAATGGATTTTTGCGACAAACTGGAGCATGCCGCCGGAAGAGATTCTGGAGTTTGTAGCGCCGGGGATATTTGGTTTTGAGAGCGGAGATCCTGCAGGGCCCTACTGGGGCAGGGTAGGCCGTTCGTGGCAATGGGGCAAGGGCCGACAAGGTATGGTGAACCTGAAACAGCATACTGTGTATCTCGGGGTTTTGCAGTTGCTGTTTGCTTTCTACGGGCTTGCGGGGGTCTTGCGCCGAAGAAAAGGAGCCACAGATGTTGATGGCGGAGAAAAGGCCGCTGCCGGGTTTTCAATCAGGAGTTGCCGCGGTGAAATAATTTTCTGGTCAGTTGTCGCTTTAGTCAGCGCGCTGCTCGCGATGGGAAGGTACTTTCCGCTCTATCGACTGTTCTATATGTTGCCGCTGGCTTCGAAAATCAGGGCTCCGATAAAGTTTATACACATTACAGAACTTTCGGTCGCAATTCTGTTTGCTTACGGGCTCAGCATTTTCCTGCGTCACGTTGACCTGCTTCGCGGCTCTGAAAAGATGCAAGGCAAGCAGATTAAACGTCAGATGGGCGTGTTTTTTGTGGTTTCCGGCGTAGTCGGGACGATTTTCTTTATTGCATGCGGGTTGGCGGGAACTTTTGGCGGCATTTTCAGAGACTACTGGGAGGGGCTGGGCCTTCTTGGCCATTCGGATCTGCTTATTGAAAGAATGCAGGGAGCGCTGGCGCATGGAGGAGCGTTATTCCTGATTGGCGCAGGTGTCTTTGCCGCCGGCAGGTTTATGGCCGACGCAAAGAAGGCCGGGCAGATCTCACTGGTCGCGCTGCTGATTGTGGTTCCGCTTGATCTTGTAAATGTTGCCAGGAATTATGTGCGGGTAAGGGATTTGTCGGCCTATTACGCCCCAAACCCTGTGGCAGAAAAAATCAATGAGGAAGAACAGCTTTACAGGACTGCTTACTATTTGACGAAGCGTCATAAATTTGACGTAGTGTGGCGGAACTTCAGGCATCACGGTGTCTATATGTTGAATCCGCGCAACCTTTCTGATCTGTCGGAAAACTACCAGAATTTTTTCAAGGCTATAGGCGACAATATTTTCCGTTTGTGGCAGCTAACGAATACCAGGTTTGTGTTGGGGCCGTATGAAGGGTTCAGAAAACTTCTGGGGCATCCTGCAATCGAAATGGATACACGGTTTGCGATAGCAGGGGGCAGGATATTGGTTAACGAGCGCGGTCCGGGGCAATTTGCGCTGATAAGATTTAACGGCTGTTTGCCGCGCGCGCTTGTTTATCACGAGTGGGAGTTCCTGGAGCAGGAGGCGGCGCTTGAAACGCTGAGCAAGCCTGACTGGAATCCCAGCCGCACGTTGCTGGTTTCGGATAAGCCGGAAGTGGCGTCCTCAAGCGGCGAACCGACGCAGGTGAATATTACCGATTATGCGCGAACGCGGGTTGAGATAGAAACGGAAACAAAAACAGACGGTATTCTGCTGCTTAACGACAAGTATGATCCTGACTGGAAGGCGTCGGTTGATGGAAAGCCGGCGGAAATACTGCGGTGTAATTATATCATGCGCGGTGTGGCGGTGCCTGCCGGACAGCATCGTGTAGTTTTCACGTACAGGCCGTTTATGGTTCCCTTTATTTTAAGCTTGGCTGTTTGTGGTCTTCTTCTTGCCTGGGGCGGCGGTTTGTATTTTATGGCGGGGAGGAAAAGAAGAAGATTGTAACCAGAGATAGCACAGAGAGCACAGAGAAGAAGGGAAGAGATAAACTACGAAATACGCTAAAAACGCGAAATTGCATTCACTAGCGTCCCATATGGCAAAGGGGGACTAACCACGGAGACACTGAGACACGGAGAAGA
>CAZIXB010000057.1:0-9548 GCA_964543205.1 uncultured Victivallales bacterium | reverse complement strand
CATTGCATACATGTTTGGCACAATGATAGAAATTCCGAGGGCTTGCCTGCTTGCCGACGAAATGGCAGAGGTAGCGGAATTTTTCTCGTTTGGCACCAACGATCTCACGCAGATGGGCTTTGGCTTCAGCCGCGATGACGCGGGAGGTTTTCTTGGCGATTACCTTGAGAAGAAAATGATAAAAGCCGATCCTTTTCAAACCATAGATCAAAAGGGTATAGGACAGCTTATACAGATGGCTGTGGAAAAGGGACGCTCGAACAAGAAGAAACTCAAGGTCGGAATCTGCGGGGAACAGGGCGGCGACGCGGCTTCGGTGAAGTTCTGTTATGATACCGGGCTTAACTACGTAAGCTGCAGTCCTTACAGGGTTCCGATAGCAAGGCTTGCCGCGGCGCAGGCTGCTTTATCCAAGTAGTTCTGTGATGGCGCCCCGGGCCGGCAGGGACAACAACCACTGGGAGGAATATGAACGCTGAAAAAGTGAAGGACGCTATCAGGGATATTCCCGACTTTCCGGTAGAAGGTGTTGTTTTTAAGGATATCACTCCGGTGCTTGCGGATGCAGAGCTATTCGGTGCATCGATAGCTCTGCTTTCCGAAAGGCATAAGGATAGCGGGATAAGCAAGGTTGTTGCGATTGATGCGCGGGGGTTTATCTTTGCCGGAGCGATAGCGGATCGGTTGGGGATCGGCATTATTCCAGTGCGAAAAAAAGGCAAGTTGCCTCACAAGACATACGAAGAAGAGTATGAACTCGAATACGGCACGGCAACGCTTGCTCTTCACCAGGATGCTTTTAAAGAGGGCGAAAGAGTTGTGATCGTAGACGACCTTCTGGCCACTGGAGGCACAGCCGCTGCGACTGCCGGTCTTGTTGAAAGGGCCGGCGGTAACGTGGTGGAAATAGATTTTCTTGTGGAACTCACGTTCCTGAAAGGCCGAGAGAAGCTTGCGGGTTACAAAGTTTTTGCGCCGATACAATTCTGACTTGCAAAATTGATGCAAGAACTGGTTCGCTCCAAAAAGGATTCGAGCATGGTAAAGAACATATTAAAGGCCCTTGGCGTTCTCATTGCGCTATTGCTGGCAGCCCTCCTGATAATTTCGTTGACTCTTGGCAACATAGTTGAAAAGGCTGTGAATGCTGAAGGACCCAAAGCCATTGGAGTCCCTGTTTCCGTGACGGACATCAAGCTAAACCCTTTCTCGGGCGACGCGGTTGTTGAGAATCTGGTTATAGGCAATCCTGAAAAATTCAAGAGCGACTCGCTTTTCGAGATGGACAGCTTTGATGTCGGGGTGGATGTTGCATCGCTTTTTTCAGATACGCTGGTGATCAGAAATATAGAATTGGCCCGGCCCGTTATAACTTATGAAATAACAATGGACGGCAGTAATATCGGGGCTCTAACCCGTAGACTGAAAATCAAAACAGCCAAAGATGAACAGGAAGAAGAAAAAGAAGAACCACAGAAGAAAGCCCCGGCTAAAAAAATCGTAATCAATAGACTTGTTCTCAGCGATGCCAGGGTAAGGGTTCTTGCGCCCGGCCTGTCTGATCCTTTGAAAGTTGAAGTGGCAAAACTCGAACTTACCGATATTGGCAAGAAGGGTGAAGGTGTGCCAATAGATCAGGCGTGGCTTGCAATAATGCAGGCCATAGGAGAAGCTGTTGCCAAAAGCGTTTCAGACTCGGGTGAAATCTCGGCTTTGCATCGGAAGATTACAGACCAGATGGAAGAAATGGGCTCGGATCTCTCGCGTGAAATGGATAAGCTGGGCTCTTCTCTTACAAACGAGGCTGGAAAACTCGGGGTAGACCCGGATAAAGCCATAGATGAAATCAATAAGCTCCTGCGATAATCCCTCCGGGTTGTTTGCTTCTGCTGACCCACGCCCTCGCTACGAAATCCTGTGAGATATCAGGGTATCGTGCTATGTGAAGGCATCGCGCATCCACTCTTTATCTTAATCCTGAAGATCGCACCGATCATGCGCTGAAAGTGTGCAAAGCGACAAACTGACACACTTACCTTTATCTTGCCCTTTACCGCCTGAGACATATGTGGCACACATGTTGTTTGGCAGTATAGATGGTAAGTCACGAAATAGCAAGCATTAAGGGTAATTGGTTGCGGTTGGATTTTGCCCTGGCACGGTGTATGCATATATTATTGGTGAAAATAAAAGGGTTGCCTGTGGGATGAGCCCGCAGGTCAGATCATAAAAAGGAGGTTCAAAATGATTAGGTGGAGTCAGGTTAGTGATCCTTGGTCGTTGTTTGAAGATATTGCAGGGATGCAAAAAGATTTCAACAGATTGATGGGTGGTCGTGGTTACCGGAACAGGGAGACGGGATATCCGCGTCTGAATGTATGGACATCGGAAGATGAAACGGTTGTTGAAGCCTTGCTTCCCGGAGTCGATCCTTCCAATGTTGATATCTCTGTTGAGGGAGACCTGGTGAAGGTCAGCGGGGTTGTCAGGAAGGAACAGCCTGCGGGCGCGGAACTCAGGAAATCTGAAATTCCGGAAGGAGAGTTCAGCCGAAGTCTGAGGCTGCCTTTCAGGGCGGAAACCGGGAAGGTCGAGGCTAAATACACAAATGGTGTGCTGAGAATCCGGGCGCCGAGGGCCGAGGAGGACAAACCAAAAAAAATTGAAATAACGGCAAGTTGAAAACCATTAGAATGTGAAGGAGGTGAACAGTTATGAGCGCACAGGAACTTGAGAAAAAAGAAAATCAGAATATGTCAAACGCAGCGGATTACGGGTATGTATTTGTTCCTGCAGTGGATATTTATGAAACTGAAGGCGAATACATTCTGACTGCCAGCATGCCTGGTGTGGGCAAGGACGGGGTCGATGTTTCGATTGAGGATCATGTCCTTACAATTGATGGCAAGGCGGCAGAAAATGAGCCGGAAAAATGCCGGAGCATAGCCCGTGAATTTGAGGTGGGTCATTACCGGCGTAATTTCGAGCTGTCCGATGATATTGACTCGGGGAAAATCAAGGCAAACGTTAAAAACGGTTTACTGACTGTGACTCTTCCCAAGCGGGAGGAAAGTAAGCCGAAGAAAATCCAGGTCAATGTTGGTTAAGGCAGACATAGTGAAGAAAGGAGGTGTGCTGTTATGGCCATTAAAGACATAGTTCCAAGGTTTGGAGGTCGGAACAGGATGATGCCTGACAAGAGGCGAGAGGCTTATGGGTTGTCTTCTTTTCAACGGGAGATGAACAGGTTGTTCGATGAATTTTTCAGTGATTTCGGACTTGTTCCATCCTGGGCAGAAACCGGTAAGGCAGCCTCATTTGCCCCGAGGGTCAACGTTTCCGAAACTGACAAGGAAGTGAAAGTATCGGCTGAACTTCCCGGAATGGACGAAAAGGATGTTAGCGTTGAACTCGAAGGCAATTCACTGGCGATTCGAGGTGAAAGGAAGGAAGAAAACGAAGACAAGGGGAGAAATTGGCACAGGCGCGAGTACTCCTACGGCAGTTTCTACAGGGTTGTAGATATGCCGGCGATGGTTGATGCAGACAAGGCCAAAGCAAAGTTCAGGAAAGGAATGCTTACTGTAACTATTCCCAAGCTTGAAAAAGATGGTGAACGAAGGAAAAGCATTGATATATCCAGTGAGTAGCAGGCGCGGTTTCTGAATGAAAAAACCCCGCGGGTTTCATCCTGCGGGGTTTTATGCTTAAATCGGGTTTTATTCAATAAGGTGAATAATCCGGTCGAGCAATACAGAGATTTGAACAGGAAATTGAATGTTTCCCATAAGGGACAATATACCGGCCCGAAGGCCGCCGATTGTGACATACGCTTTGATCCTGGCGAATGTGGCTGTGTTCATATATGAACTGATGCTTTCGCCAGAAGGTCTGACGGAGATGCTGCACAGCTATGGAGCAGTTCCGTCCAGGTTCTCGGGAGGTGAGCAGGGCGGCATTGCGGCAAATACAGGCGTCTTATTGACATCGATGTTTCTTCACGGCGGCTTTCTCCACCTGATAGCCAACATGTGGGCCTTATGGTTGTTCGGTGATAATGTGGAAGACCGTTTGGGACACTGGCGCTTTCTTGTTTTCTACCTTGTCTGCGGATTTGGCGCAATGGCTTTTCATATTGCGCTAAACATTGACAGCACGACGCCTGCGATCGGTGCGAGCGGATCGGTATCTGGGGTGATGGGCGCTTACGTGTTGTTTTATCCGATGGCAAGAATGATTGTTATGGTTCCGATTTTGTTTTATCCTTTATTTTTTGAGTTGCCCGCGGTTGTATTTCTGCTTGTGTGGTTGTTTGCCCAGATTTCGGGAGTGACATCCGCCGCTGGGGAACGTGTTAGCAATGTTGCATTCTGGGCTCACATAGGCGGGCTTGTCTGCGGAATAGCTCTTGGGCAATTATTTGCAAAACACAGCAGGAGTATCCCGAGAAAGTATAGACGGGGTTTTTATAGAAGGTGATTAGACATGGGTGTTGAGTATAAAGACTATTACAAAATTCTGGGCGTTGACCGCAACGCGGATGCTTCAGAAATTAAGAAAGCATACCGGAAACTTGCGCACAAATATCATCCGGACGTAAATAAAGATCCGGAAGCTGAGAATAAATTTAAAGAGGTTTCCGAAGCATATGAAGTGCTGAAGGATCCTGAAAAACGGAAGAAATATGACTCCCTTGGAGCTGATTGGAAGAGCGGGCAGGAGTTTCATCCGCCGCCCGGATGGGAGAATATGGGTTTTGGTTTTGGCGGCAAGACGAGAACCGGAACGGGGGGTTTCGGCGGAATGGGCGGGTTCAGTGATTTCTTCGAATCCATTTTCGGAGATCTTGGAGGCGCTCGCGGCAGAACCAGCCGCGGTGGCGGGTTCCAGTGGTCCGCTCCCATGAAGGGACAGGACCAGGAGGCCACAGTGACCATTTCCTTGGAAGAAGCGTATTTTGGCACGAAGAAGGATATTGCCTTGCAGGCAAGAGAAATGGACCAGTCGAGGAGGCCCAGGACAACAACCAGGCGTTATGATGTCAAGATACCGCCGGGCACTACACAGGGCACACGGATACGGCTCGGTGGCCAGGGCAGTGCGGGAGCCCAGGGCGGAACGGCCGGCGACCTGTACCTGAATGTAAGAATTGCGCCGCACCCGCATTTCCGGCTGAAAGACCACAACATTGAAACAGACTTGAAGATTGCGCCATGGACAGCGGCTTTGGGCGGCTCGGTCCGGGTTCGTACACTTGAAGGCAAGGCAACGGTAAAAATTCCTCCCGGCACACAGAGCGGGCAGCGCATCCGCCTAAAAGGAAAAGGCCTGCCGCAAGGAAAGAAGGGCGCCAGGGGCGACCTGTTTGCCGTTGTCAAAATAGCGGTCCCCAGGCGACTGACAGACAAAGAAAAGCAGTTGTTTGAGCAGCTTGCAAAAGAATCGCAGTTTGATCCTCAGGGATAATTATCTGTTTTCCCGGGGCGTTGAGAAATGGATGGTCATCCGAGCTGACCGAGAACGATTCTGTCCTTGCCGGCAAGATCAGGTTTGATTTCTATATTATCGAAACCAATTTCCCTGAGCATGGCGGTCGTTTTCGTGCCCTGATCTTCGCCGATTTCCAGAAATATCCTGCCTTTGTTTTTTAATGCGATTGACGCATCCTGGGCCACAGCGCTTATAACCGACATGCCGTCCTGGCCGCCATCAAGCGCGGAACGAGGTTCATATTCCCGGATGTGGGCGGGGAGATTTTCGTATTGGGATGTGGCTATATAAGGCAGATTGGCTATAACCGCATCCAGGCTTTCGGGTTCAACATTATCGCAAAGTTCCCCGCATGTGAAAATCGTATTTTCCCGGACATCAAGCCTCTTGGCATTTTCCCTGGCCAGTTCCAATGCTTCGGGGTTAATGTCGGTGGCAACAATATATGCTTCCGGATGAGCGAGACTCAGAGTTATTGCTATGCATCCGCATCCTGTGCCGACATCTGCAATTACGGTTTTTTCGCGGTCCCATAACGTTTCAGTCTTAAGAGTTATGTCTACCAGTGTTTCAGTTTCCGGGCGCGGGATCAGCGCTCGCCTGTCGACCTTGAAAATGTGCTGATGAAACTGAGCTTCACCGGTAACATATTGAACTGGCTCTTGCTCTGCCACGCGCTTTATCCCCCGTCGCATTGCCTCGAGCTGAGGTTCGGACAACATCGCTTCAGGGGCCATATACAGTTCCAGCCTTTTGCAGTCGAGAAGCCGGGTTGCCAGAAGTTCGCAGGCAAGACGCGGGTTTTCCACGCCGCGGGAGGCAAGGTATTCGCTGCCGGACTCAAGCACTTTTAGAAGGTATTTAGCCGGCATATCTCACACTTTTTTTTCTTTGACTGTTCCGGTTACCGCTTTGCCAAGTTCCTGTCCGACGCGTTCCTGGAGATCATGTTCCTGCAGGCTGGTAACCAATTCAGCAAGGTCTCCGTCAATAATCCGGTCAAGGCTGTGCATGGTCAGGTTTATCCTGTGGTCGGTCAGGCGGTTCTGAGGGAAATTATAGGTTCGCACCCTTTGACTTCTGTCGCCAGACCCGATGAGCGAACGTCTGGTGTTGCCCATTTGTTCGATTTCTTCCTGTTTTCGGAGGTCAAGCAGCCGCGCTTTCAGCACGGACATTGCTTTATCCTTGTTCCTGTGCTGTGAACGCTCATCCTGGCTTTGCGCGACCAGTCCGGTAGGCAGGTGGGTGATTCTGACTGCCGAATATGTTGTGTTAACGCTTTGGCCGCCGGGTCCGGAAGAACAGAAAATATCAACTCTGAGTTCATTGGGATCAAGCTCAATATTATCTTCCGCTTCAGCCTCGGGGAACACGGCAACCGTAGCAGCGGAAGTATGTATTCTTCCCGACGATTCTGTTACGGGAACGCGCTGAACCCGGTGTCCTCCGCTTTCAAACTTCAGTGTTCCGTATGCGTTTTCACCTTCTACGGAGAATACAACTTCCTTGAATCCACCGACTTCGCTGGGGCTGGCGTCTATGAGGTTTATTTTCCATCCAGTTGTTTCGGCATAACGCGTGTACATCCTGTACAGGTCGCCGGCAAAAAGCGCCGCCTCATCGCCGCCTGTTCCAGCGCGTATTTCCATGATGGCATTTCTCGCGTCGCTTTCATCCGGCGGAACCAGTGAATGGAGTAGCTGTTTCTCGGCTTTTACGAGTTTTTTCCCCAGCGACTCTATTTCGGATTGCGCAAGCTCGGCAAGTTCGGGGTCTGTTTCGGACTCGGCCAGTTCGCGGTTCTGACTGACTTCTTCCTGGAGAGAGAAAAAACTCCTGGCCTTTTCTTCCAGTTTCTTAAGCGAAGAATGCCTTCGAAGGAGTCTTCGATATTCTTTTTGATCGGATGCCCCCGCTGCAGCAGAAAGTTCTGCCTCAATTCGCGGCAATTCGGCCAGGGCCTGTTCTATATGGTCGGTATCAATCATAGACCGGATACAAAAAGGACCAGGATGGAATTCTGCCGATGCCTGGTCCCTGCAAACCGTATTTTGCTATTTTTTGCCGTATCTGCGCCGGAATTGTTCAACGCGGCCTTCGGAGTCAATCAACGAGGATTGCCCTGTGTAAAAGGGATGACAGGCCGAGCATGTGCTGATCTGCATGTCGCTGGCTGTAGACCGGGTCTCTATCACGTTGCCGCAAGCGCACTTAATAGTAGTTTTGTCGTATTTCGGATGTATATTTTTCTTCATTGCCTGTTTTCCTGTTTTTGCAGTCATGGAAGCTAAGAAAAAGCCGCCTCCAGTTCAAGCATTAAATGGTATTACCATCTGCCTGTTCTGTCAACCCCGGCGGTTTGGCAGAATAATAGGCGGCCTTCCCGCTTTTCTTCGCAGCCAGTTAACGCCTTGATGAACATGCCTGCGGCTGATCAGCCAGCGCTCTAAGCGATATTTGCCTGGAAAATCCATAACTAGTAGGCCGACAAAGATAGTGATAAGCCCCTGTCCAGGGGCAACAAGCATGACGAGTCCTGCAATAATGAGTAATATCCCCAGGACATTTCTTGCAAGTATTATAACGGGCAGCAAGAAAGGCAGTTTTGCGGCCGGCGCCGAATGTTCGCGGTGATCGCGAACAAAGTAATCAGGACGCACACGAATTAGGATTGCAGGAATAACAACCATTGACGCAAGCAGAACAACGAGCGAAATTCCGGCTGCCAGGCTGATCAACAGAGTGTGTTTCTGAATAATGTTTTCGAACATGACTGTCATGGCTGATATGGCAACCTTACCGGGCCCTAACCCATGCAGATAAGTCAGGTTAACAGGACGGTTTAAAAATTTTATAAATCGAATTGCTGTGCCGTCAGAGCAGCCACATTGATTGGCGCAACAGGCAAAAACTTGATATATAATGAGTTTTGTTTCAATAAAAAAGATGTCATTGGCCGGATCTTTTTGAGAAGCTCAATATTACAGTGGAACAAGCCTTTATTTGCAAAAAGGAAACGTAAGAGACGGTATCAATGAAAGTATTCAGAAAAGTCGAGCATGAGGTTGATTTTTGCGTAGTTGGCGGCGGCATGGCCGGTTTGTGCGCTGCTGTGGCAGCGGCAAGAAATGGGGTGAAGGTGGCGCTGATGCATGACCGGCCGGTTTTGGGCGGAAATGCTTCAAGCGAATGCCGGATGCATATTACTGGCGCGGACAGACAGAATCGATTTAAAAACATGCGGGAAACCGGCATTCTTGAAGAAATCCGCATGGACAACCTGCGGCGCAACCCGAACCGGAGCTTTTCGGTGTGGGACACCATTCTCTACGAAAAGATTCGTTACGAACCGAATATTGTGCCGTTACTGAACTGTTCCTGCCTGGATGCTGAGACCGAAGGAGCTTCGATCCGTTCGGTTACCGGCTGGCAGTTGACAACCGAGACATATCACGTTGTAAGAGCGGGAATATTTGCCGATTGCTCCGGCGACGGGATGCTGGCGCCGTTGACCGGCGCGGCATATCGTATCGGCCGCGAGGCGCGCGATGAGTATGGCGAGTCGATTGCTCCAGAACAGGCCGACAACAGGACCATGGGGATGACCTGTTTATTCCAGGCCCGTGAATATGATTCGCCGCAGCCGTTCGAACCGCCGCAATGGGCCGAGGTGTATGATTCCTGCGATGACATGCCGCTTGGGGCTAAGGGACACAAATGGTTTACAATGGGCTACTGGTGGATTGAGCTTGGAGGCGAAGACGACAGTATTCGCGATACTGAGGAGATTAGAGATCGTCTGTTGAAGATAACATACGGTATATGGGATCACATCAAGAACAGGTGTCCCAATCGAGACGCAGCGGAAAACTGGTCGCTTGAGTGGATCCAGTTTCTGCCCGCGAAACGGGAAAGCCGCAGGTATATTGGCGCGCACGTATTGACCCAGAATGACATTGAGGCCGAGGGCCGTTTTGACGACCTTGTAGCCTATGGCGGCTGGACAATGGACGATCACCACCCAGCGGGCTTCAACTGTGTTTCTGCAGGTGTAA
>CAZIXB010000056.1:0-9626 GCA_964543205.1 uncultured Victivallales bacterium | reverse complement strand
ACCATGTTCTTAAGAGTCTCACCTACTTCGATGACGCAGAATCCGAACCAATGCCGCAGATGTTGGTGCCGTTTGACTGGGAGGAGTGCAAAGCCTTTTTCATCCGTGAAGCCCGCGCCATAGTCCTTCCAGACGTTTAACCCGTATGTCTCACAGGATTTCGTAGTGAGAGCGTGAAAAGCGCTGCTGCGGGGGCGCGAATTGGTGAAATGCCGGAGCAGCCGTATAGACATACTGCAATCTGGCGGTTTGTCAATTCGTGCCGTTGCAGTGGCGCTATCCGCGCTCGCAACAGGAATTTTGTGAGATATGCGGGTTAAAGTCAATCGCTGGTTTTGAGCAGTGATTGCGGAAATATTTAATGTTAAGGAAGACGCGTTCAGGCAACATAGAAAGGGAAGTCCTCTCTGTGCCGTTGCCGCCGGCCAGACACAACGACAGGAGGACAGTTGCTGAATATAGGTTCAGGAGCGGTTGACAGCCTCCAGGTTAGAGTTGTCCGGAACGACAGCGTTTGATGACCAGTTTCCGGAGGAGGGAACATGTTCCGGAAACCGATGCTTGGTTCTTAAAGAATGTAACGCGAGTTGAAAACAAATTATCAAAAAGCAGTTTTCTCGTTGTTGACTGGGTGGGCGCAAGGTCAGGCCGAAAAACTAGATTCCGTCTAAAAACCCCTATTTTTAAAATAGATGCAGGACGGCGGCCCCACCGCAGTTCGTAATCGTAATCGGTTTTGGGCTGAAAGTCGATTACGTTCGGCCGCCTTTTGACTGTAATTTACTGTTGACCTTTTCCTGGTACTCTGGCCATTGATGACCGGAAGGCTTATGCCTTTCCTGTTCTTTGCGGCAGCCACTTATGTATTTCTTTCTGTGTAGCTTTCCATTTGGCGGGATCAATCCTCTCGTCCAGGAACCGGTCATAGAGATGCAGAAATAGATCCCGGAATTTTGCCAGCGATATCATTCTGGCTTCAAACTGCGAAATGGCGTCTACAGCTTCCACTTTGGGCAGCTTGACGGCTCTGAAAATGAATGTATCACCATCCACAGACGCAGCAAAAGTCTCCTCTCCGATAGTTGCAACAACACGGGCCTTTTTCAACTTCTTCCCGCCAAGCATGGCTGTTTTTGCCTCTAACGCGATTAACGGTTCACCATTTCGCAGAACAGTTACGTGCGCGCCCTGCCCTTCCATGAACAGGGTAAGAGGTCCCTGGATCATGACCCCGGCCGGTTCGCGGCCCCACATGAAAGTTCCCCCCCGAGCCTCGAAAAAGAACCAGAGCCATGTAAGAAAATCCATGCCCACGCTGTCGCCGCTCATCTCGTCGGGACATTCGGGAGAAAAACTGGTGGGCTCAAGATCTTTGATACTGTGTTTCTTTCTTTTCAGCGCTGCGGTCTCAGGCGTAAGGGCGATAAGCTTAACGCCGGTAGTGTTTTCAAAATTCATAACCAATGCGTCTATTTGCTTGTCGCTAGTAGCTCCCGCATACAGCATGTTGGCATTGCCGTCATACACAATAGGAATGGCTGTCAACGTAGGAGGCATATCGGGAAGAAGACGAGCAATCACCTCTTTTTTGATTTCCGACCGTTTTGCTCGCGGCACCTTGTCGTTTCCTGTTGCCTCCATCTCTGCAAGTTCCTCCATCTTGCATTCAGCTCGCAACAAAGCCTGAGGAATCTTTTTCTCGGCCTTAACCAGTGTTAGAAAAAGCCTCCCTGCAACTGTAGCAGTGTCATAAGTAATATTTCGATCAAGCAGATGGCGGCTTGTTACCCATCCGTGAACAGGCTCATCTTTAAGGATATCCAGTCCGGGCAGAGCATTTGACGCAAATGAGGAAACAACGTCGCTGCCCAGGCTTTCCGACAGATAAAACATACTCAGGCTCAAAGAACCGCTTTCAAATCCCATATCAACCTCCACTAAGCCGCACATTTTACACTTTGCCGGCGTAAACGCTTGAAAGATATTGCGATATGCGGACTTAAAACTATTAATACTGCAAGAACCGCCCAAAAAAATAACTCTACCCTGAATTACATGCACATGCACTAATAAACCTGAGAAAAGCTCGAAAATTAAACACTCAGGGCAGCGGCAGGAAATAACCCCGAAGGCTATCGGTACCGTGATTGCGACTGCCACATGTCGGGATTCTTCCCCAGCGCGTTTTTGAGAGGTTCTGTAATATTGTCAAGCCGGGCGGCAATGTCGTAAGGCAAATTAATTTTCATTGCGGATGGATTGGCCCGGGCCTGTTCCGCATTCCTGGCGTCAGCCAGGACCGAGGCCGCACCTTCGCGGTTTATGGCCCATGCAAGGGCAAGCTGAGTTATGGGTATGCAGACATCCTCAGCCAGCTTGCCAAGCTCTTCCGCCGGATGGCGGACAGGCGGAATCTAACACCCCAGGCGCCAAATTGACAACTATCCCGCACATTGCATTGACCTTGACTGAAACCATTGCTTTTGTCTTGCAATGGCAGGGCGCGTACTGTAGCGATTAACTGCAAAAAGATTCATACAAGAGACATGATCATGACCAAAGGAAATAAATCTTCGTTTGATCCTTCCGTCTGGACACGAATGGAGTTTGAGGGAACGCCGGTTTATGTTCGCGACTGTAATCCTTGCTGGTTTGTGCCCAATGCGACGGGCGACAGTTTGCTGAAAAAGCTTATGTCCGGCAAAGACCCTGGCGCCGTTCCTGCCCCGGCCAGATTTCTTGCGCGTCTGCCGGCGGGCGGGCGGGCAGACTATCCTGGCCGCGCAGAGTTTTTGCGTAAACCTTTTCTGCGCGAGTTATGGCTGCATATCACCGACAGGTGCAACATGGCCTGCAAACACTGCCTGTTTGCGGCTTCTCCTGAAACGGGAAAACAGTTGTCGACGGAGACGGTGTTGCATCGGGTTGACGAAGCGCTAAATATGGGCTGTCGTGTTTTTGCTCTGACCGGCGGCGAGCCTTTCCTGCATCCAGGTTTCCCTCAAATCATCAATGCCATTCTTTCTGCTCCAGATGCGCACGTTGTAATACTGACGAACGGAACCCTGCTGGAGAAACATGTTGACGACCTTATGAATTGGGGTTCAGAAAGATTTCACCTGCAGGTCAGCATTGACGGGTTGCCCCGGCGCCATGATGCGATACGGGGGGATGGCTCGTTTGATAAACTGGCCGGACATCTTCGCGCGCTGAATGAGAGGAAATTCCCTTTTACTGTATCTATGTGTGTTGATTCTGATAACGTCGCAGACATGGCCGGGTTGGTTGAACTGGCTGCCCGGATGGGAGCGTCAAATGTTCATTTCATGTGGCTTTTTGTTCGAGGCCGCGCGTTAACGGAACGTTTTGCTTCGCCGGAACTGATTTTCAATCATTTCAGGGAGGCGGAAGCAGCCGCCCGACGCACTGGAATTGCCCTGGATAATCTGGAAGCCTTCAAGACCCAGGTTTTTGCTCCGCCGGGCACTATTCATGATGGCAGCACAAGCGCATGGGAAGCCGCGGCGCTCGGCCCCGACGATAAACTTTACCCATCTGCTGCGCTCGTGGGCTTTCCCGAGCTGGCCACGAGCGTGACAACTTCTCTTGCAGAAGCCTGGAGTGGAAGCAGCATACTGGCAAAGATAAGGAAGACATCAGCGGCTGAGCTGAATGATCCATTGCGTTACCTTATTGGCGGCGGGGATTCGGATCACTGTTACAACCATGGCGGTCGTTTTGTGGGCACAGATCCTTATTGGCCGCTATACCGGAAGATTGCGCTTGAGCTAATTACAGCAGCAGCCGGAAATGTAGGTGAGGATGCGCCCCGGCTGCGTCTCAAGATGGGCGACATACTTGAAAGTTGCGGCGCGCATGGCCCAGTTGCTCTGGTGCATTCGAATTGCCTGCTATCCACGGCTTCTATAGACGGGCGCACGGCAGTGAAATCGTACTATTCCGAAGCAGCGGTCTCTAATAAGGAAGATATTCTCAATCCGGCTTGTTACCCTCCTGAGATGATGGAGCATATCCCCGAGGATCTGCGGTTTCGGGGGTACGGCTGCGGGAGCCCGGTGTTGGACGCCGGCCTGCAGCCGGGACAGACCGTTGTGGATCTGGGATGCGGACGCGGTGTGGAGTGTTTTCTGGCAGCCCGCGAAGTGGGGCCGGAAGGACGGGTGACAGGCATAGATATGCTTGATCCGATGTTGGAAATAGCCCGCGCAGGGGCAAAGCGCGTTGAAAATAGACTTGGATACAAAAACCTTGAATTTCGCAAGGGCTATCTTGAAACTTTGCCTGTGGATGAAAATTCGTCCGACGTCATTCTGTCGAACTGTGTGCTGAATCTTTCAACCGATAAACGCCGCACATTTGCGGAGATCCTGAAAGCGTTAAAGCCGGGCGGCAGGGTTGTTGTTTCTGATGTGGTTACTGAAACAGTTCCTGATGCGGCGATTCTCAACGACGATATATTGCGCGGTGAATGCATTGCCGGGGCCATGACGCACAGGGACCTTGCCGGGATGCTGGACGAGACTGGCTTTCGTTCCTTCCGTGTGCTTAAGCGTGTGCCTTATCGCGAAGCGCAAGGCCATCGTTTCTATTCCATGACCTATGAGGCCGTGAAACCGGCGCCCTCTGCAATGATCCGGGCAATTTACCTTGGTCCTATGGCAAGTCTTCAAACTCCTTCAGGACGTTTTCTTCATGCCGGTATTCCAGCTTTGGTTCCGGAGGATGACGCCAAACAACTGGGCAGGCAGGTTGCCATTCTTGACGCAGAAGGCAGGGCGGTAAATATGGACTGGGTCAATACGTGCGCCTGTGAGCTGCCGGAATCGGCGGTTTTGTCCGATATTGCCGGGTCCGCCGATATAAAGGGACAGGAGGGCAAAGAGCGACGGATGACCGATTGCATGGTTTGTGGAGCGCCGCTTGTATATCTGAAAGCTGACAGGGAAGAAACCTGTGCCTTCTGCGGAGCGTCAGGTTCTGCCAATTCAGTCTGTGAGCAAGGCCACTTTGTCTGTGATGTCTGTCATGCCGCGGGAGCCCTGGCTGTAATAAGCCATTTGTGCGCGACAACCGGTGAGACCGATATGATTGCCTTGATGCAAATGATCAGGAGGCATCCCAGTGTGCCAATGCACGGGCCTGAACATCACGGGCTGGCGCCAGGTGTCATTCTGGCAACATATAGAAATCTCGGCGGCAGGGTGAGCCGTGAGATGCTTGATACCGGAATCCGGCGCGGAGCCAGGGTTATGGGAGGATCGTGCGCATTCGCAGGCAGTTGCGGAGCAGCTACGGGGGTAGGTGTGGCCCTCAGTATTTTGCTGGACGCTAATCCGCTGACTCCAGTTCAACGCCAACAGGTGATGCAGGCGGTAAACACTATAGCCGCAGATATTGCGGCTGTACCAGCAGCACGTTGTTGCCAACGCGATGTGTGGCTTGCTTTACGCGGAGCCGCCAGGGTGTCCATTAGCCTGCTTCCCATACCTTTGCGGGCAGAAGCCGCATTGGTCTGCAACCAGGCGGCGGAAAATCCTGAATGTGCTGGTTCCGCGTGCGAAATTAAGCGGCGGAAACCCTGTCCTGATTTGCCCGCATATTGATATCAGGCACAGAGATGTAAAAAATAGGCATTTGCCGGCTTCCGGCGGTTATAGATAGATTATGACAAACAACTTATGAGGGATCATGAAAGAAGAGTGTCTCTGTATATTCACGCGTTATCCCGAGCCTGGAAAGACTAAAACACGCCTAATACCGGCGATTGGACCGGAAGGCGCCGCATCCCTGCAACAGATGATGACAACCCGTCTCCTGGTGGCAGCCGCTCATATCAAAGAAAAGCAAGGGATCAGGCTGGAAGTACGTTTCGAGGGGGGCGACAGAAAGCGCATGAAGGAGGCATTTGGAGAGGCATTTGTTTACCGGCCGCAGGGAAACGGTGATCTTGGCAGCCGGATGCGGCGTTGTGTGCGGGACAACATCAATTCGTTATCGAAGCGAATTGTTATTGTCGGCTCGGATGTTCCAGGTATCAATGCCCGCATCCTTTCAAAAGCCTTCAAAGAACTCCAGGACAATGACCTTGTTATTGGTCCGGCAGTCGACGGAGGATATTACCTGATTGGTTTAAAAAGAGATGTTCCTGAGCTCTTCAAGGATATTCTGTGGGGCAAGGACGATGTTTTCAGTAAGACTGTGGACATTGCAAATGGCCTGGGCCTGACAGTTTATACGCTTCCAACGCTTGCAGACATTGATCGTTTCGAGGATCTTGTTGTCCTCGAACAATCCTGGGGCAGGGAAATGGTTTCTAAAACCATTGGCAGGGTATCGGTCATTATTCCAACCCTCAATGAAGCCTCTCGCATCTCCGGCTTAGTAGAGACCTTAAAAGGGATTGACCCGACCCTCGAAATAATTGTTGTTGACGGTGGCAGCGCTGATGGAACGGAGCAGAAAGCAAGCGCTTGCGGGGCAAAAATATTGACCACGGAGCCTGGCAGAGCAAAGCAGATGAATGCCGGCGCTCAGGCTGCAACGTCAGATATCCTGCTTTTTCTGCACGCTGACACCAGTCTTCCGCAAGAATTTCCGTCTCTGGTTCGGGCAACACTCGGCAATCCGGAGGTAGCGGCAGGCGCTTTCCAATTTCAAATTGACGCCGAAGGCTGGGCGTACCGTCTTCTTGAACGGCTTGTTAACTGGCGTTCAAGAATTCTGCAGATGCCGTACGGAGATCAGGCGATTTTCATGAGGGCTAATAAGTTCTCTGAATTGGGAGGATTCTGTGATATGCCGATCATGGAAGATTTTGAGATGGTTCGTCGTCTCAGGCGATATGGACGAATTGCAATCATACCGGCTCCGGCCGTAACATCAGCCCGTCGCTGGCAAAAGCGTGGATTCTTGAGAACAACGCTTCTTCATCAATGGCTTATAGGCGCTTACTGTATTGGCATTTCTCCACGGCGCCTGGCAGCACACCACAAGAGAAACGGGTGATGATATTTGGCGGTGGCGGTGGGATCAA
This sequence comes from uncultured Victivallales bacterium, assembly GCA_964543205.1. Classification (GTDB taxonomy): domain Bacteria; phylum Verrucomicrobiota; class Kiritimatiellia; order UBA8416; family CAYSRM01; genus CAYSRM01. The sequence continues at coordinate 2,572 of CAZIXB010000056.1, read as the reverse complement.
CCGGGGGGAGTATAACGAACGCCTGGGTCGCCAACCATTTGCTGTCGGCGGACTTTTGCTGTTTGTTCCTTTGATGCAATGACATACGCATTACCACAATAAGGACAGCATGCTCCGTTTTGAATTGCCCTGCTGCAATTCGGGCAGGTCGTTTCCAGCACTTCTCCACAATCCTGGCAATACACGCCGCGAGAAAGAGATACCTCGCGGATGGATGGGCGCCAGAATACATTATCACCAACTAAATAAGGCTTGTTCGACGGGCATTCGCATTCGGGACAGAATCCTGCAGCGGGCCAAGCTGTTGCAGAGCGGGATTTCTCTTCAGGAACAGGAACTCCCAGCCTTTCCGCAATACGGTTCAGCTTTTCAAGGGAAAGCGCATCCACTCGCCCTTTTTCCATCATACTGATCGCTGACTGACTGCATCCGGTTTCCTTTGCCAAGCTGGATTGACTTATTCCCATGCGCCTGCGCGTATCATGCAGCAGCCGATGGAATGCAATTGTTATGTCATCTTTATCACTCATTTTGAGCAACATTATCATCAAGCTGGAAAGAGGAATCAAGATAAAGATATTAACAACTTATCAACTGACTTAAGTCCCATGTAAGAAAAGTGTTACAAATATCTGTTATCTTTTAATATCAACTTATCAACTAAATATTATCAACAAGTTGATAACAGGGCGGTTTGACTTGACTTGATCTATTCATGAGAAGCGCCAATCTGTCTACAGCGCTTTTCCTGCTCTTTTGGCGGATGGCGGACGGGCAGCCACGAGATCCTGTGAGATATGCGGCTAACCCGCATATCTCACAGAATTACTGTTGCGAGCGCGGAAAGCGCCACTGCGATGGCACGAATTGAAAAAAGCCAGAATGTATTTTTCTTTGGATGGCATATTTCATGTTTTTTTAGCAGAAAGTGTATAAAAATTAGTTGTCCAAGTTATATTCTAATGTAGTTTAACCTTTGTATTGAATTATGACGCACATTGATTTGAATAAATTTTTTTAAGGAGCACAGGTATGAACAGACATGAGAGATGCGAGGCGGCGTTGCAAGGCAGACCAGTGGATCGAATGCCGCGCTACTGTCCGGCTGTTTCGTGTGAAGTGGTGTCCAGCGTTCTGGGACGGCAGGCACATGGCGGAACCGGGTCGCTTCACTATGCGGAAGCATGCGCCATGCTCAAAGGTAAGGCCGCTCACCGGGAATTTGTCGTGAGCCTTTTTGAGGATCTTGCTGAGTTTAATCGCGTTTTTGACATTGACGTATTCAGGATGCCCTGGCGCCTGGGCGAGAAACCTGCGCTGCAGGTTGATGAGAACACATTCCTATTTGGAGATCCTGAAGGCGACCACAGGATATTCCGCTACGATGCGACAACAGGCGAGTTTGGATGTGTTCGCACGGTAGAGAAAACCCCTCTGCCTCCCGAGGAGAAACTCAGGCGTAAGGTGGAACAAAAGGAACGCGCGCTGGAAAGCGGGGAACTGGAGCAACAGTCCATGCCTTCAGACTATCTTTATATTCTGGATAAATACGGGGAGGAATTTTTTGTTATAGGCTCCGGAGGATACATAGGTGTAGGGATGGATGCCGATGAGCTTATCCTGTTATTGACGAAAACCGACCTCGTGAAGCGCAGGGTGAGATTGCAGGCTTATCAGGACGCGGCTCTTGGACGCTGCCTGTCGCAGGTGGCCGGCCCGCATGTTTTGCTTGGAGGAGGAGATCTTGCCGGAAACAACGGACCATTTTATTCACCAGAGCTTTTCAGGGATGTGGTATTGCCGCCGATGAAGGCGATGTTGGAGCAACTGAACGGTATCGATGTGCACTACATTTTTCGATCCGACGGTGTTTTGTGGCCTCTTATGGACATGATTTTTGGCGAGGCCGGTTGTCCGGGGTATGGCGAGGTAGATCGGCATGTTGGGATGACGGTAGGCGCTATCCGCCAGAATTTCCCCGACCTTGTTCTATGGGGAAACATGTCTTGTCAGAATTTGCAGAAAAAGTCCCCTGGATGGATCCGCGAAGAGGCGCAACGCTGTGTGGAGGAATCCGGAGGGACGGCATATTTCCATGGGCCGTCGAATGCCATTTTGAGAAATACCCCCATTAAAGCGGTTGAGGCTATGTTCAGTGTTTGACCTTGGCCTGACTCATTAATGAACCTTCGTTGGGAGATTTCACAGTTTGCGGCAGGTTAAGGGATTGTTGCAGGAAGATCCTGGCGAAGGCGTGTTATAACACTCCCCACATTTTATCTTGATGTTGCGCTGAATTTGAATAGAGTTTGTTCTACAAGGAGCGTTTCTTAGAGCGGTTTTTCTTTTGGGTGTGTGCCTATGCCGCCTGAAAAGCGATTCCTCATTCAGAAACAGGATAATCAAGATGAAAAAAAGTCTGTCTGGAATGTGTCTGACATGTATTGTGGCGGCGGCCCTTTTTTATGTGTTAGGTTCTGCTTATGCAAAGGACCTGGAAGAGCGCGCGGATTTGAGTGTTTCTATTTCTGCGGCGGTAAGTACTGCAACAAACGGGCAGTGGGTGACATTT
>CAZIXB010000055.1:0-9675 GCA_964543205.1 uncultured Victivallales bacterium | reverse complement strand
GAAAAAATCAGCCACCAGAGTTTTGATATTGTTATTACCCTGGGGCAGAGAGCAACTGAGCAGTGCCCCGTTATGCCCGGCAATCCGGGAAAAGTTGCATGGAATCTTGGAGGAAAGGATAAAACTGCCGGGCGCAATGCCGGCAGAACGGAGTTCCGGGAGATCAGGGATAAAATCAGGAGCCTGGTGAACGATTTTTTTGATCACGGGTATTTTTCCGCTCTCCTTGAGGCAAGGAAGTGTTCAAACCTGATCCTGGACAATATTTCTGACGGCATTATAGCCCATGATGAAGAGCGTCGAATTTTCTTTTTCAACCAGGCGGCCGAAGATATTACCGGCTTGGATCGCAGGCAGGTGCTTGGGCGGGACTGCCACGAAGCCTTCGACGGCGGTTTTTGTGGAGGAAGATGCGTTTACTGTGATGAACCGGCGCCTTCGCCGGACGGTCAGAACATTGATGCTGAGGTCAGCGTCAAGGACGGCGAAAAAAAACGGGTTAATATGCGTTACCGCGAGATGACCGATTACCAGGGCAACAAAGTCGGCATGCTTGTGTCGTTCAAGGACATTACACGCGAACGCCAGCTTGCTCGAAAGGTCGGCGAAATTGAACAGTTCGCAGGCATCGTCGGCAGAGACGAGAAGATGCTGGAAATCTTCGATCTGATTCGCGAACTTGCCGATACCGAGGCGCCGGTTTTTATACAGGGCGAAAGCGGAACCGGAAAGGAGCTGGTTGCTGCGGCAATTCATAACGAAGGCCCGCGAGCAAACCGCCAGTTTGTTCCCGTAAATTGCGGGGCGCTTCCCGAATCACTGCTGGAAAGCGAGCTTTTCGGCCATGTAAAAGGGGCATTTACCGGAGCTATACGGGACAAGAAAGGCCGTTTTGAGCTGGCCGACAAAGGCACCATTTTCCTCGATGAGATAGGAGATATCTCTGCCGCAATGCAGATAAAGTTGTTGCGTGTTCTACAAGAAGGTCATTTTGAGAGGGTGGGCAGCGAAAAAACCGTGGAAGTTGATGTCAGGGTTATAAGCGCAACAAACAAGGATATCCATCAAGAGATACACGAAGGCCGATTCAGAGAAGATCTTTTCTACAGGCTTAACGTTGTGCCAGTGCGCCTTCCGCCATTGAGAGAACGCCCGAACGACATACCCCTGCTGGTTGAAAATGCGTTTAAGCGCTTTGCCAAGCCCTGCCAGGAAAATGTACAGGTTACGCCGGAGGCGCTGTCAGTGATGATGTCATACAACTGGCCGGGCAACGTCAGGGAGCTGCACAACTGGATACAATTCGCGCTTGTTAAGAGCAGGGGCAAGGATATAAGGCCCGAGCATCTTCCAACGGATCGGATGAAAAAAGCAACTGAAGGCAGGGAACATTCGCCGCGTAAACGCCGGCTCAAAGTCGGCTCGGTTCGCGAAGCGCTCAGACAGACAGATGGAAACAAGGTTGAAGCCGCTAAGCTTCTTGGAGTATCTAGGGCAACCTTGTATCGGTTTCTTGATGAAGCAGGCGGGTTGTAAGAAGGGCAGGTTGTTGGCTCAGATCATTGGTCGTTAGTCATTGACCGGCAGGTAAATGAAAAAGGTGGAGCCTTTCCCGGGTCGCGACGAAATGTCTATAAATCCGTCATGTTGCTGAACGATGTTGTAGACTGTTGAAAGGCCAAGTCCGGCATTGCTCTTTTCCTTCTTTGTTGTAAAAAATGGTTCAAACACGCGGATTAAGGTCTCATTGCTCATTCCGCAGCCGGTGTCCTCTATTTTTAGCAGCGCAAATTCGCCTTTGTGACGATCCTTTTCGTGGACTCCCGCCTGCAATTTCTCTTTTTCCAAAGGGCTTAAACTCGCCGGGCCTGCCGATATTGTCAATTTGCCTTTGCCAAACATTGCTTCGTTAGCGTTGACCGCTATATGAACAATTGCCTGTTCGATTCTGTCCGGATCAATATTCACCTTTTCATCGCCGTTAACGTTGATTTCCACTGTTACTCCTGAGCTTACAGCTTCGTTTATTACCCCTTGAATACCTTGCAGGCATTTGCCCAGCTTAATTCGGCGGGTAATCATTGAGCCGCGAGAGGAGAAGGCCAGAAGTTCGCCGGTGAGTTCGGAAACACTTGTTGTTGCCTCGATTATTTCATCCATCAGATCCTGAACGGCGTCATTTTTTCTGTTCTGTGCTTTTGCAAGTTGAGCGTTTCCAAGGATAATATTCAGAGAATTAGCAAAGTTGTGCGCAAGCTTGCGCGACAGTTGTCCTACTGCCGCCATTTTCTGTGAATGCAGCATTCGTTTTTCCGTTTCCTCTAAGGTATCAACGGCCTGGAAATGTCTTAGTTCCACAACTATCAGGGAACTTAGAACCGCCATGGAAACCGGCGCATTCAGCATGAAAATCAGCATGTGCGCTTTGCCCGGCATGAGATCCATAATTTCCGGCATTCCAATAGCCACCACCGCAAAGACAATAAGAGTTGTTGCCAGCCCGGTCAGAAGACTTGAAGTAATGACGTAGGAAATCCTGAAATTTAAAGCATTTTTAACTATCCATAGATGGCATAAACTGCCGAACAGCGCTGGAAAGAGAATTTCCATCACCCCGGGAATTGTTCCTGGTTCGCCCATGTATAACCTGAATAGCAACGGCAGCGGCAAACTCACTAATGCCGCTACAGGCCCTCTCAATAAAGCGCCTGTGCCTATAACTCCGGAACGTGAGTCAAAGTAACCTGCTTCGGCTACCACAGGAACGAACATTGAAACAAGAGCCATAATTCCGGTCAAAATACCGAATTGCAGGGGAGACACCTGCTTTTGCTTTTTTCTGGGCGATTGTTCATACAGCACAAACAACGCAACAAATCCAAGCAGGACAAACAGGTTTACCGTGAGGCCCTGGATGTATTCAGGTAGTTCAATCATTCCGTAATCCTATGTTCCCGCTTGGCTGGTTACAAAGAAAAAAGTCTATAAAATCAAAATATCATCAGCATTGATATGTCTATAGGTCAAGAGACCACCAGTCGAAAATAGATGGCATTTGCTTTTGAATTCCTTGATGATGCTTTTGGAATGGGTTAGCTTGGTCTAATAAGATAACGAAAGTGCGCTATGATGAACAGTACAACAGAATCCTCATATCAGGGCGTGGTGCGGCGGTATGTTATGCCGGCGCTTGGCATTCCCTTTGTTGCGGCGCTTTTCTATTTTCTGATCATCAAGGATCAGACTGTCTCAAGGCTTGTTTATATTGCCGCGAAAGTGTTCCTGGTTGCTTGGCCGCTGGGTGTATACTTTCTGGCCTTGCGAAACGCGCCAAGGCGCATGAAGCGGGAAGGAACAAGCAGGGGGCGGGCAGTAATGCTTGGCATTATTTCAGGAATTGCGCTTGCTGCGCTTATATATGCGGCAATGCACACCCCTCTTGGGAAAATGGCTGAAGCCTCCGCCGGCTCCATCCGCGAACGAACCGAGCACCTTGGGATTCTAGAATGGTACTGGATCTTCAGTGTTTTTCTATCTGTTGTGCATTCTCTTATTGAAGAATTCTACTGGCGGTGGTTCAGCTTCGGGCTTCTTAACAAGGTTTATGCGCCTGGATTTGCAATTATCCTGTCTTCTGTGGCCTTTGCCTCTCACCACGTTATAATTACAGGCCAGTTTTTCAACTGGCCGCTTGGAATTTTGTGCGGCGTTGCAATCGCCGGAGGAGGAGCTGTATGGGCGTGGCTGTACCATAGAACAGGGAGCCTGCTGGCGCCATGGATCAGCCACGCAATTGTTGATTTTGCAGTGATGGCTATCGGCTATCGGATTTTGATGATGGCTTGATTGACTGGAGGCGTAAAATGTTCAGGATTGGCGGAAAAGCCGTAAAGAAATGGTTCGCTGAAGACGGACAGAGGTTTATAAAGCAACTCGGCGTTAGTCCAGGGCATAACATCCTTGATTTCGGCTGCGGGGTCGGGAGCGTCACGGTTCCGGCCGCCAGTGTAGTCGGTCCGGAAGGAATTATTTTTGCGCTGGATGTCAAGCAGGGTCAACTTGACACTATTCGCAGGAAGATATCTGGCTCCGAAGAGGAAGCAAGAGTCAGGCTGATCAAAACATCGGGCGGTCCTGAGTTTCCCGGTGTGGAAGATCGTTTGCTTGATGCAGTGTTTGTTTTTGATGTGCTTCAGCACTTGCAAGACTGGCAGGGTCTGTTCCGGGAATGCGGCAGGACTCTTAAAGAAACGGGTCGATTGCATATCAACGCATCTGAGCTGTCCCATAAAGGCAGAGTTGATGTTCAACGTATGCAGGAGCTTCTTGACGAGGCGGGATTCCGCGAAACAGACAGCATCCGGGCACGGCTTATGCATTATAAGCATATAACTGAGGATATAGTTAGAAGCTATGCAAATGAACCGAAGAATATGACTGGTTAAGGAGGCAGGTTTATGCCCGGTTACGTCGGTTGCGGTCCTTTATTCTTAGTTCTGTTTCTGCTTTTTATGCTTCCATTTATTCTCGCTGACGTGATGGTTACAGCTCTTTCGAGGCTGGGCCTGAGTCCGCAGGCTTCGCTGCTGGCAATTTTAGGAATCTTCATGGGCAGCTTGATAAACATTCCAGTCAGACGTATTCCCAGGGAGCAGGAGCTTGGTATACAGCCTTTGAGCGCTTTAGGCCTGAATCGGTTTTTCCCCGGGTTTGAACGCAGGCGCAGGTATACCGTCATTGCAGTTAACCTGGGCGGATGCGTTATACCGGTGGCCCTTGCCGCATATGAGTTGACGCGATTGATATCTATGTCAGGCTCGGTATTTCTGATGGCGCTTGGCGGCATAGCGCTTAACATCTTTGTGTGCTACAAACTGGCAAGGCCGGTGCAGGGAGTGGGCATAGCCATGCCGGCCCTTGTTCCTGCCCTGGTGGCGGCGCTTTATGGCATGAGCGCCGGGTACGAGGTTGCTCCGTCGGTTGCTTTTGTTTCAGGAACGCTTGGTCCTCTTGTCGGGGCCGACATTCTGCATCTTCGCCATATCAGCAAGATCAACGCCGGCATAGCCAGTATCGGCGGGGCAGGCACTTTTGATGGAATCGTCATATCCGGCCTTGTTGCGACGCTGCTTGCTTAACCCGCATATCTCACACTCCTCCGGCGGAAACAATTGATAGCGCCATTATTGCAAGCCCAAATCGTTTTACCCGATCTTGCGGTGTGTTCACACAGCTTCGTCCGGTTAAACCGATTTTGCCTCGCACTAACAGCGCTCTGAACCGTTTCTGCTCGAAAAAGTGTGAGATATGCGGGTTAACCCGCATATCTCACAGAATTCCTGCTGCGAGCGCGGATAGCGCCACTGCGACGACACGAATTGGCAAAACGCCAGATTGCAGCATGTCTATACTGCATTGGTAATACGGACCGTGATGGCGCCTTTCATTACAGGTTCTTTGAAGTTGATGCCCAGTCGTACAGGCTTTCTGTCTGCTTTTACGTTCTCATCAATGAGTTCTTCTTCAAGATCATATTCCCGGCCGGCAGTATCAATCTCAATTTGCAGCGCTTCTTCATTGGTAAGAACAGTAACAACGCCGTTATGCGGGTCTTCCCATTCGCCAAGCGTTATCAGCGCCGTGCCGAACTTTGCGGGCTCTGAGAATTCCACTTCGTCTTTCACTGTAATTGACTCCGGGTCATCGCGCCTGTACACAAAAGTGCGGCGGAGCGATTTAAGGTGCGGCACATCGTAGGCGGGGGTCAGATCCATGACCAGCCTGTCTTCGTTATCGCTGAAGTCACTGGCAAGGACTTTGCCGCTTGCTTCCCTGCCGTACTGCTGGAGCCTGCCGTCGACAAGAGGCACCGAATGTCCGTAGGAATTCAGAACCTTGCTCTCGTATCGCCTCGAACTAAAAGTGCGGCGGGTGTATACTTCGGAGCCCGGATCGGCCAATACAGGTTCAGTTCCCTTAACAACTATAAAGCTCCCGATATCGTTGTGATTATGGTGCTCGGCGTTGTTTCCTCCTTTTATTGCCGCTGCGATGGATTCGCCGGTAATTTCGAATGGCCTGGTTATCAGCGTTCCCGCCTCTGGGAACCACGTTCGCAGACTTTCGGCTTTTCTTTTCTCTGCAGGCTGTGATTTTGAAGCTGAATTAGGGAACGAATACATCATGGCCGGGACCAGCAAGTCGGCGCGGACAGGATCCAGGTTATCCCACCGTCGCAAGCCAAGGCCGTAAAACCGGCTTATGAAGTAAAGCATTCCGGGGCTTGCTTTATTGCCGACGGTGCAGTCTGAAAATGAAGGGTATACGCCGTTTATAATTTCCGTTCGAGCGCCGAACAATGCCGGTTCTTTTGCTTCTGAAAGTTGCAAGAGATTCAGTTTGCCGCCGGTTGCATTAAGAATCGCTTCTGACAGTAAAATAAAAAAACCGAATCCGTAGTTCCAGTAACCTATGCCTTCGGTGCAGTAGCCGTCCGAGGTAAATCCTGAAAGAAAGTTATGAATGTATTTCTCTGCAGCCGCCACGAAAAAGGCGCGGTCCTCTTTGGATTCCAGCAGGGCCAGCGCGGAACCCGTTACGCCTGCCAGGCATACCGCATTCCAGTTATTATGAGTGTAGAACCACGAGTTCGGCTCGCGCCTGCCCGTTGCCATTGCGCGGAACGGGCCGAAAATGTGCTCTTCTATTCCTTCCCGGATCAGTCGGCGAACAGGCGGGTCCAGCTTGTCGGCCAGCAGATAATCGGCGGTGGACAGTTCCCATGCCAGCATTGCCGCCCCAAGGTCTATATCTATCCGCTCGCCGTTTAAATTCTTCAGTTGTTTGTCATGAGCAGGCATTACCCAGAGGCGTTGAGAGGCTATCTCGGCGATGGTTTCCTCCAGAGATTTCAGGAAACGTCCCTTGTTTTCACAGCACTCTGCGAGGGTGAAAGCGGTGATGCGTTCTCTTCGCTGACGATCTACGGTTTCCCATTTTGTCCTGTTTCCGTTTCTGCTGAAATTCAGATACAACTCCTCGGTCAATTCCGGCATCGGCCTTTTCGCCAGTTCCCGGGCATCTTCCATGGTGGCCCTGAGAACGGGATGTTCTGACAGACGTTTCCATGCATTGCGGTCTGTAGCGGGGCGTCCGAAGCAGACTGTCCGGTCTGACAGCATCTGCGTTATTTCATTACTGCGTCTCTTGAAATCTGACATATCTTTTGTCCGTTTAATTGCCGCCGGCAGCGCCAACGCGGCCATGAGCTCCGACCTTATGTGGGTCGATTTAGTTCGCCGACTGTATCCGGCTTTCATGTTCCCTTCCAGTTTTTTCCGCCTGCCTTGGCCAATATCACCATTCACAAACCACTTTTCAAATACCGCGCAAGCCGAATGAATGCAAGTACAGTCAGGAAAAGGGGAACATGCCCGAATCGCTTGATCAGCTTGTTCCGGACTACCTTGATTCTGTTCCGATTGATCCTTATACCCGTAAACCCATACAATACACAAACGTTATGGCGACAGCAAAGGATATAGCTCCAAAAAGACCGCAGTAGTGATGGCCGATGAGCTGGAACTCGCACTGAAGAAGACGCGTATACTAACTGCGCCCCTTTACTAACTGGGGGGGCACTTACTTTGTCAATTCACACCTTGGATATAATGATAAAAAAATTCGGATGCCATGTTGACTTCATGGCAGTGAAAGATTATATTTCTGAATTGGAGGTGATTGATAATGCAGGATGATTCTCTGCCGAAAAAAGAAGACCCGAAGATACCGCCTAAACTGGATTTGAATGAAGACGGAATGCTGAAGCCTGAGACTGTTAAACAGGACGCGGATTCTGCTCAAGACGGAGAGGCCGGTCAAAAGAAGGATACGGAGTCCAAGCAGGCCGAAAAGCCGGAAACTCTGAGACAGGAAGAAGACCAAGCGGACGAACAGGAGAAACCTTCTGCTGAAATCCAGAACCAGGCCAAAGCTACTGGCTCTACCGCAACGGCGCTTGGAGACAGCCCCACGATCAAGATAAAGCCTCCGGAGCTCAGGGCCAAGCCTGGAACCCCTGTTCAGTTGAGGGATAATGCCCAGGAAGAACGGGGCCCCGCTACAACCCAGGAAGAGAGCAAAAAAACTCAAATAGGTATTCCTTCCGGACGCGGAGGCCAGGCGGCAAAGAAAGAAACTTCCAAGATTCCTCTGGATCAGGCCAAGGCTGCAAGCGGAGGCCAGAGCGAACAAGCCAACAGGCCCAAAACTATAAAAATAAGCCCTGCGGTTAAAAAACCGGCTGCACAAAAACCTCCTGCTCAAGAAAGAAAAGAAACTTCCGGCTCTGAAGTCAGCAGTCAGGATGAAAAACGAAAAACTTCACGCATATCACTCGAATCCGCCCTTGGGATGGATAAAACGTCCGGCGGACTTTCCGGAAGTCCCAAAACCATCAGATTAAAACGTCCCAGTGCGTCCGGCGGAAAAGTCAATACGGGTCCCACAATAAAGAAACCGGGTGGAGCTTCGCAGGAAGATGAAATAAGCAGAACCGCTGAAATCAAGGAAGAACCTGCAGGCGAAGATGCTACGCCAACAAGGCGAAAGACAATCAAGGTCAAGAGGGCCGGACAAAGGAAGACAGTCAGGAAAGCCCCTGGACCGGTTCAACGGGGCGTTTCCGAAACCCAGAGCGCTCCCGCCCAGGGACAGGTTGCTGCTCCGGCAGGACAAAAAGAACCGGGTGTCTTTTTTGCTCTTACCGGTATTGCCGCTATTTTGGTTACCCTGGTTACAATCTATGTTATGACAGCCCAGGCATTCGGCCCGAATAATGTGTCGCTAAGCCGGATTTCTTACGGGTTGCCGGGCCTTGACCTCACCTGGCCGGGCGAGATTCAATAAGACAACACAAAACAGACGGAGAGAACTATGGCTGGCGAGAATATTGTGCATATCGAAGGAGAAAACTGGCAAAGCGAGGTAATGGAGTCTGATAAACCCGTTCTCGTAGATTTCTGGGCAGAGTGGTGCGGGCCTTGCCGGGCAATAGCCCCTGTACTCGAGGAACTCGCCGAAGAAATAGGCGACAAGATCAAAATCGCGAAGGCAGACGTTGATAAGAATCAGCAAATTGCCGGGCAGTATGGCGTCAGGTCGATTCCTACGCTTCTTGTTATCAAAGACGGAACCGTTCAGGAACAAATGGTCGGCGTAATGAATAAGGACGCCTTGAAAGAAAAGTTGTTAGCCCACTTGTAAGGCTGCTTATCGGACTAGCCCGCATATCTCACAGAATTTCGTAGCGAGAGCGTGGAGAACGCTGCTGCGGGGGCGCAAATTGGTAAAACGTCGGAGCAGCCGTATAGACATACTGCAATCTGGCGTTTTGCCAATTCGTGCCGTCGCAGTGGCGCTATCCGCGTTCGCAGCAGGAAGTTTGTGAGATATGCGGGCTAGCTTATTAAGGCTGTCGGAGTTTACGCTCCGACAGTTTTTTTTTGCCGCGTTGTAAGTGTGACAACCGGATGCAAGTCCGGTGGAATAAAGGCGCTATCAATTGTTTCTGCCGGAGGAGTTTGAGGTGTGCCGGTCAATTACTCAGATCCGGGCGTTCAGCCCAGCGGGCAACGTTTGTGGCAACGGGTTTGGGATTGCTGAATACGTCCATGA
>CAZIXB010000054.1:0-9763 GCA_964543205.1 uncultured Victivallales bacterium | reverse complement strand
CAGCAGCACTCTCCACGCTCTCGCTACGAAATTCTGTGAGATATGCGGGTTAGTGGGCGAGTCAGGCTGAACAAAATTTTCAAAAAGGCTCTTGAAATCGAAGAGAGTTGGAATATAATCTCCGCAAATTGCAGAAAAAAGAAATGGCAGATTGAATAGGAGGCGGCTAACCGGCATATTACACAAAATTCCTGCTATGAGCGCGGATAGCGGACAGGCAGCTACGAAATTTTGTGAGATATGCGGGCTGATGCTGCCTGCTGGATGATGGGCCGGCAATCAGTAGGATTCAACCGACTGAGGCCGGTCTTTTTTGCGTCAAGTCACTGATAACAGTGAAAGGGCCACCATGACTGAATCAGGGAATATTCCGGCGGTCTTTCTCGATCGCGACGGAACAATTATAGAAGACCGTGGACATTTACGAAGTCCTTCGGAAGTAGTTTTCTTCTCGGATACCGTGCCGGCATTGACAAGATTGCAGGAGCATTACCGGCTTTTTATTGTGACGCATCAGTCGGGCATTGCTAAGGGAATTGTGAGCGCAAGTGAGGTTGAGCAAGTCAATGGATACGTGGTATCGGAGCTGCGCAGGCACGGAGTGGTTATCAACGAAGTATATTCTTGTCCTCACAACCGGGAAGACCTTTGTTCCTGCATCAAACCCAATCCTCATTTTCTCGAAAAGGCAGCCCGCCAATACACACTTGATCTGACTGCGTCTTTCGTGGTCGGCGATCACCCGCACGACGTCAAACTGGCTGAAAACGCTGGAGCCGAGGGAGTCTATGTTCTCACGGGGCACGGTATCAAACACCGGCCGGAAATTCCGGAACATAGAGCAATTGTTTCCGGGATCCGAGAGGCAGTGGACTGGATTTTTGCAGCTCGTAGAATGAACCTGGAAGAAGCCGGGCATCCCGGCCTGCTTGAAAAAGCCGCAGGAATTTTGCGAAGTGGCGGCATTGTTGCTTTTCCAACGGAAACAGTGTATGGATTGGGAGCAAGCGTTTTTGACACTGATGCCGTTGCAAGGGTCTTTGAGGTTAAGCAGCGACCACGTTTTGATCCTCTGATTGTGCATATAAGCGGTCCGGAACAACTGTCCGAACTGGTTGGGGAAAGGCCTGAAGGCCTTGAAGCGCTGATTGAGCGGTTCTGGCCCGGCCCATTGACATTGGCGCTCCCTAAAGCGGCTGCGGTGCCGGATCTTGTTACTGCGGGACTTTCCACCGTAGCTGTGCGCATGCCAGGGCATCCGATGGCTCTTGACCTGATCGATCGAACCGGAACGCCTATTGCGGCCCCGAGCGCGAACCCTTTCGGTTATGTCAGTCCCACAACGGCTGAGCATGTGGCCCTGCATATCGGGGAAAGCGTTGACATGATCCTTGATGGAGGGCCTTGTACTGTGGGGGTTGAGTCCACGGTGCTGTCGCTGGCCGGTTCCCGTCCTGAAATCCTGAGAGCAGGGGGTATAGCCGCGGAAGATATTGAAGGTGTTATGGGACAGAAACTTCAAAGCGGAGCCGGTATTACAGATAATGTGAGCGCGCCAGGGCAAACCCCGAGCCACTACTCTCCAAGGACGCCGATTGTTCTTGCATGTTGTGATGTTGACATACCCCAGGGCGCGCGCACAGGGCGTCTGCGTTTTGGAAACTCCGCGCCGGCAGGTGATTTTTCGGCAGTTGAAGATCTTTCCAAAAAAGGGAGCATGCGGGAGGCAGCGATTAATCTTTTTGCCGCCTTGCATCGCCTGGATGCTCTGGATCTGGATCTGATTGTTGCGGATACAGTCCCGGAAACAGGTTTGGGCGCCGCCATTATGGACAGGCTTAGAAGAGCGTCGAGAAAGAGGCAATAACATTTTGTATATGTCCTCGATCAAGCGAGGTTCGCAAGTAATAATAGCGGCCACGCTTTGATCACAACCAGCAAAACGAAAAGGAGAAGAGAAATGAAGCAGAAACCGTTGGTATCAATTGTTATGGGAAGCCAGTCCGACCTGGATACATTGCAGGAAACAGCGAAAGCTCTGAAGGAGTTTGATATACCTTATGAGATGCGGGTTATTTCCGCCCATCGCACACCTGATGCGGCTCGGGAATTTGCGTTGTCAGCCGAAGAGCGCGGAATCAGAATTATCATCTCGGGGGCGGGCAAAGCGGCGCATCTTGGCGGCGTCATGGCGTCACTTTCACTGTTGCCGGTGATCGGTGTGCCTATGAAGACTTCTGATCTTGGAGGGCTTGATTCTCTGCTTTCGACGGTGCAAATGCCAGGGGGCATTCCTGTGGCCACAGTTGCGATAGGGAAGTCGGGCGCAAAAAATGCAGGGCTTCTTGCAGTTGCAATTCTCGCGCAGCAGGACAAGTCATTGCGCGGTCGGCTGGCAGACTATCGCAAAGAGATGACAGACAAGGTCGAAGCGGCCGACCGGGAGCTGTGTGAAAAGGTGGACTCAGGCGCATAGGCCGGAAGGATTATGCGGTGTGTTCACACAGCTTCGTCCGGTTAAACCGATTTTGCCCAGCGCTAACAGCGCTCTGAACCGTTTCTGTTCGAAATCCTGTGAGATATGCGGGTTAGAAGGCAGGATAGAGTGTGCCAAGTTTGAACTATTGAGAAGTTGAGCTATGCCAAAACGTAATGATATTAAGAAAATAATGATTATAGGATCGGGGCCGATTGTTATAGGACAGGCCTGCGAATTCGATTACTCCGGCGTGCAAGCGTGCAAGTCTCTTCGAGAGGAAGGTTACGAGCTTGTGCTGGTTAACAGTAATCCGGCTACGATCATGACCGATCCGGAGTTTGCCGACAGAACTTATATCGAACCGCTTTCCGTTGATATTCTTACGGAAATTGTCCGCCGAGAAAGGCCCGATGCTGTGCTGTCTACTGTTGGCGGCCAGACGGCGCTGAATCTTTGCCTGGAGCTGCACGAAAACGGCGTGCTCGATCGCCATGGTGTTGAACTTCTTGGCGCGCGGCCGGAAGTCATCAGCAAAGCTGAAGACCGCGGCCTCTTTCGTGAAGCGATGGAGCGGATCGGACTTGATCAGCCGCGTAGCATTTCCGCCCGATCCTACAAAGAAGCGTGCCTGGCGCGCAAGGAACTGGGAGCATACCCCCTGATTATCCGGCCGGGGTTCACTTTGGGAGGAACCGGCGGAGGAATTGCCCGCAACGATGCAGAGTTCGACGAAGTGGTGGGTCGGGGACTTCATTACAGCCCGGTATCGGAAGTGCTCGTTGAAGAGTCAATACTCGGTTGGAAAGAGTTTGAAATGGAGATGATGCGTGACCGTAATGATAATTGCGTAATCGTCTGTTCTATAGAAAACGTTGACGCAATGGGGGTGCATACCGGCGACAGCATCACCGTGGCTCCGGCTCTTACTCTTACCGACCGCGAGTATCAGCGAATGCGTGACTCAGCCATTGCCGTGATGCGCGAAATCGGCGTCGATACGGGCGGTTCGAATGTGCAGTTTGCGGTAAATCCGCGCGACGGGCGGATGGTTGTAATTGAGATGAATCCGCGCGTGTCGCGTTCCAGCGCCCTGGCATCAAAAGCAACAGGATTCCCGATTGCCAAGATTGCCGCAAAGCTTGCTGTGGGTTATACACTTGATGAAATCCGCAACGACATTACCAGGGAAACACCTTCCTGCTTTGAGCCTGCCATAGACTATGTTGTGACCAAGATTCCACGCTTCGCATTCGAGAAATTTGCCGGAGCAGAGGACAGTCTCAACACTCAAATGAAGTCTGTAGGCGAAGCGATGAGTATCGGAAGGACGTTTAAGCAGTCGTTTCAGAAGGCGTTGCGATCCCTTGAAACCGGCCGATCAGGCTTTGGCGCCGACGGCAAAGACGGGCCGTATGAAACGCTATCCAGCGAATCTCTTGAGCTTGCCTTGCGGCAGCCTGGTTCGTCGCGGATATTCGCTGTTCGTGCAGCTCTCAAACGAGGCTGGTCCCTAGATGTTGTGCATGAATACACCGGAATTGACCCCTGGTTTATTGATCAGTTGCAGGAATTGACTGCATTCGAGGCAGAAATTATTGAGGCGAAAGATGTGCAGGCGCTTAAAGATGATGTGCCGTTCTTCCGCCAAGCCAAGGAATTCGGCTATTCGGATCGGCAGCTTGCTTTTCTGCTCGGCACAACAGAACAGGAGGTGCGAGAGGCTCGGACAGGGTGCGACCTTTTGCCTGTATATGGATTGGTGGACACCTGTGCCGCTGAATTCGAGGCGTTTACGCCCTATTTCTACTCTACCTATGGCCGTATGGACGAGTCTCGGCCCAGCAACCGGCGCAAGGTGATGATTCTTGGAGGCGGCCCCAACCGGATCGGCCAGGGAATTGAATTCGATTACTGTTGTGTGCACGCGTCTTTCGCGCTGCGCGATGCCGGGTTTGAAACCATCATGGTGAACAGCAACCCTGAAACTGTCAGCACCGATTACGACACCAGCGATAGACTTTATTTTGAGCCGCTTACCGTTGAGGATGTGCTCAGTATCTATGATCGCGAACGTTGCTGGGGCGCTATTGTGCAGTTTGGAGGGCAGACGCCCCTTACGCTTGCGCGCGAACTTGAAAGCAACGGCGTGAACATTATCGGGACGAAACCTGATAGTATTGACATGGCCGAAGACAGAGAGCAATTTGCCCGACTGGTGCAGGATATTCAACTGAAGCAGCCGCCAAACGGCATGGCCACCAACGTAGAGCAGGCCGAAACCATTGCCGAACGAATTGGATACCCGGTTTTGATCCGGCCCTCGTTTGTGCTTGGCGGGCGAGCCATGGCAATAGTTTATGATAGGGACCATCTGCGCGGATATATTTCTAATGCGGTTGAGGTTTCGGAAGAGAGGCCGGTGTTAATTGACAGTTTTCTGGATAATGCATTAGAGGTTGACGTGGATTGCATTTCTGACGGCGACAATACGGTAGTCGGCGGTATTATGGAACATGTGGAACTGGCCGGCGTTCACTCTGGCGACAGCGCCTGTGTGATTCCCGCTCCTACTTTGTCTGAGGTGGTTAAAGAGAAAATACGGCAGTGCACGGTCCAACTGGCCGCCAAATTGAATGTCTGCGGTCTGATGAATGTGCAGTATGCCATCCGTGAAGACGATATTTACGTGTTGGAGGTTAACCCCCGCGCGTCCAGAACAGTGCCGTTCGTCAGCAAGGCAATCGGAGTTCCGCTGGCTAAACTTGCAGCGCTGGTCATGTCCGGATTCAAGCTGAAAGATCTTGGCTTTATACGGGATTTTGAACCTCGGCATATATCCGCAAAAGAGGCGGTGTTTCCATTCGCGAAGTTTCCGGGCGTGGATGTCCTGCTCAGCCCCGAGATGAAGTCAACCGGTGAGGTTATGGGAATTGACCTTGACCCTGGGATAGCGTTCCTGAAGAGCCAGCTTGCAGCGGGAAATAAGATCCCTACAGGCGGCAATGTCTTCATAAGCGTCAGGGACAGCGATAAACAGGCAGCAGTTCCGCTTGCCGGCCAGCTTGCAGAAATGGGCTTCTGTATATATGCAACTCGTGGAACAAGCACTATGTTGCGAAGCAATGGGATATCGAGCCGGGCCTTGTTTCGCATTTCTGAAGGAAACCCCAATGTGATCGACATGATAGAAGAAAAGAATATGGAATGGATTATCAATACCCCTTCGCTCGGGCATGGACCCAGGGTCGATGAGCAGCGTATGCGCTCGCATGCTTTTGTTCGGGGTATACCCATTACAACCACCATTGCCGGCACAAGGACGGCGATTCTCGGCTTGCAGGCATTCAGGAAACTTAATCGAATTGAGGTGTGCAGCCTCCAGGAATACAGCCGGCATGCGCCCGCTATCAGGCTGCCGCATTGTCCCGGGAAAGCCTCAGTTGCGCGCTGATGTTCACCTTTTTCTGTTTGCCCGATGAGCTTAAGCTATGCTATTTTCCACGAAGAGATTTTGAGTTATGAATACAAAGGGACAAATAGAGGCTGAGATCAGCGAGGCCATAGTGAAGTTCGAGCGCGAATATATGGGACGCGGACCGGAAGAGGTTCGCACCTATTTGCTTAGCGACATTATCATAGTCCGCCTGAACAATGTGCTTACGCCCGCAGAAAGACAATTGGCGGGCAGCGGTTCAGAGAATCAGGGACGGGCATTGATAAAGCAGGTAAGGATGGAGTTGCTTGAGAAGGCTCGCCCCCTGCTTGATGCGATTATCTATGATATTACCGGCCAGAGGACCAGGAGTCTTCATACCGACATCAGTACCAGGACCGGCGAACGCGTCATTATTTTCTCACTTGAAGGCTCTATTGAAATGACTTCCTCTCGGAGTTGACCTTTCCTTATGTATTTTCAGACGACTGGTTTCAAGGCATAGAGCAGGCCTGCAATAAGCATCACTGCCGCCGTGAAATGTGCGAAGCGTTCTTCATTAATCATTCTGGCCAGGCGTTGGCCTGCCACAGTTGCAGCAATCGCAGCGATGCCGGCAAGAACGGGGAACATTGAGGAAGCGGTCAATTGCCATGGCCATGTTCCTGTCAGCTTTGCTCGCTGGAATGTCAGGGCGCCCAGGACAACAACATTGGAAATCACCCAGATGGTTGCTATTGTGGCCCGGAACGAATCTTTGCCGCGAAGAGCGATTCGCATTACCGGCGCCAGTAACGCGCCCCCGCTCGCAAAAGCTCCGTGTACACCGCCCGCAAGTATCAGAATTGGCGCCTTTAGCGACATGGGCAAACGAAAAAAGCGATATTTCCCAACAGATAACTCGTTTATGCCTCCGATTATAAGGGTGCTGCCGAGGCATATCCTAATGACAGTGGGGCTGGCTACAACTGCAAGATACCGGCCAAGCGGAATGCCTAGTGACGCGCAAAGCGTCACAAATCCAACTTGTCTCCAGGAAATCTGCCTGTATCCCTGCGCAGTGATTATTAATGACTGCAAAAGGCCGCAGAAGGCCATAATAGCAACGCTGTCGTCCAGCGCTGCTATTCCTCCTATTGCAACCATTACTGACACAGCCAGGAGGCTGCTACCGAATGCGGCTATGCCTCCGACTACGTGCGTAAGGCCAATCACTAATATCGCTAACCAGTTCCATGTTGTCATGTTCGAGATCATGCATACAAAAAATGAAAGTTCAAGATTTTCGGCGAATCTATTCCGCATGAACACGGGCTTTTTGTTCTGTAAAATGTTTGAGGTGGTTGTGTAATGTCTATTCGCTGATTAACCGTTGACTACACATAGTGGGAACACTAAATTACTAAAGTATCGCGCTTAACCCGCAAAACTCGCACTTTTTTGAGCAGAAACAGTTCAAAGCGCTGTTAGCCTGATTTATTCATGAACTTTCGTTGTGAGATTGCACAGGTTGCGGGAGATCAAGTGATTATTGCAGGAAGTCCGGCGAAGACACGTTATAACACTCCGAGGTCGGCTTTCAAGACAAGTCATTGAAATGTTGTGACATGTGTACTCGGAGTAAATTGTCCATGAATAAGTCAGATATGCGGGTTAGCGATGGGTAAAATCAGGTTCACCGAACGAAGCTGTGTAAAAACGCAGCAAGGTCGTGTAGAACGACTTTCACTTGCAATAATGGAGCTGTCAATTGTTTCTGCCGAAGGAGTGTGAGATATGCGGGTTAGCGATAGCGAAATGTTTGAACGGCTTGAGCCTGTCTGTGACAAGCTGAAAACAGTCAGAGATATGGCCCAGGGCGGCGAGTTTGGCGAAGCGCGCGGTCTGTTTTGTGAATATGTCAGAAGCAGGGAAATTGCAACCTGGCACAGGACTGAACTCGGCAGGCATGCGCAGAACCTTGAATTCAATAGGGAAACCGCCGAGCGGGCGGTGCGCCGGGATTTTACCTCATGTCACGTGGACCACCGCTTTGAAGGTTCTGTTGACTGGTTTTTTAATGCTACCGCTGATCGAGCGGATATTGCTTATACGCCAGAATGGACGTGGCAGCTCAATCGAATGCATTTCTGGGTAGCTATGGGCAAGGCTTACCAGGCTACAGGTGATGAACGTTATGCCCGGACTTTCGCCGACCAGCTTGAAAGCTGGGCGCTGTCGTGTCCGCGCCCGGATGACAACGGCAATTATGCCGGTTCGGTATGGCGCACGATTGAGGCGGGCATACGGATGGGCCAGACCTGGCCGGAAGCTTTCCATCTTTTCCTGCGAAGCCCCTCATTCACGGACGATCATTTGATTTTATATGTCAAGTCCTGCGTCGAGCACGCTGACCACCTGCTGAACTCCCAGGACCCGCCCCGGAAAAACAACTGGCTCATGATGGAGATGAACGGGCTCTACACTGTTGGCGCGGTGTTTCCTGAATTTACCCAAGCGAAACTTTGGCGAAGTTTTGCGCTTGAAAGCCTGGAAAGGGAACAGCACAGGCAGTTCCTTCCCGACGGGTTTCAGTTCGAGCTGACTACCGGTTATCACAATGTTGCGCTGATGAATACGTATAAAACAGTCAAACTTGCGCTGGCTACCGGCAGGCAGGAGGAAATTCCGGACGGAATGATTTCTCTTTTCGAAAAGGCGTTTGACGCCGATCTATATATGATGTCGCCAGATGGAACCCTTCCCGCATTGAACGACTCGGGGCACCCCTCTGCGGCTCGAATTATGAAACAGGCTCTGGAGTTTTTCCCTGAAAGACAGGATTATATGTGGGCCGCCACAGAAGGCGCAGAGGGAAAACCGCCAGGCCGAACTTCGTTCTTTTTTGATTATGCGGGATATGCAGTAATGCGCAGCGACTGGAGTCGCGACGCGACTACGCTTTACTTTGATGTCGGCCCTGTGGGCGCCTCCCACGTTCACCAGGACAAGCTGAGTCTTGTATTGTACTCATGTGACAGGGAATTGCTTTTCGATGCAGGCGGGGGCATGTACGACAACAGTGAGTTCAGGAAATACGATATTTCAACCTTCTCGCACAACACTGTAACTGTCGACGGGCTTTCGCAGAGGAGGCGGAATGAGCCGCCTTCAGTTGAGGTTGTTGATGCAGAATGGCAAAGCTCAGCCGAATATGATTTTGCGTCAGGAACATATGCTGAGGACTACGGGCGAGAAGGGTATCGGCCGGCAAAACACCACCGCCAGGTTCTGTTTCTGAAGCCCGGAATCATTATAGTGGCAGATCGGCTGGAACCTCGAGACAACGCGCAGCATGAATTTCAGTGCCGCTGGCATATACGCTCGACGAATGTAAACCATGACAAGAATACCGGCGCGGTTATA
Source organism: uncultured Victivallales bacterium (assembly GCA_964543205.1). Classification (GTDB taxonomy): domain Bacteria; phylum Verrucomicrobiota; class Kiritimatiellia; order UBA8416; family CAYSRM01; genus CAYSRM01. The sequence continues at coordinate 446 of CAZIXB010000054.1, read as the reverse complement.
AGCGCGGACCCCGGAATGCCCAATGTGGCAGTGGCGTCTCTGAGCCGGAACGTAAATGTAACCCTTTCTTGCGGACAGAAAATTCCGGCACTAAGCGGTTGGTACGTCAGAAAAGACCAGCAACATGAGCCGGCGACCACCGTAACGCATACGTGGAAATCGGATGTGGCGTCTGTGGCGCTCACGCTAATTCTTTCGATGAAAACCGGAGAAAAACTTCCTGTAAAGCGGATCGAAAGCCCGACCGAATGCGATACAAACGTAAGTTTTACAAATGGCAGCCGCATCCACATCAAAATTTCAGATGCGCGGGGCCTTTTGTGTCGCGTGACCGAAGATGATGCTGAAGGTAAAATGAAACGCCAATTCAACTTTCCCAAAGAGGCGTGCTTTTAACCCGCATATCTCACAGAATTCCTGCTGCGAGCGCGGATAGCGCCACTGTG
>CAZIXB010000053.1:0-9765 GCA_964543205.1 uncultured Victivallales bacterium | reverse complement strand
CGGCAAAGGGAGAAGGGAGAATATCCAATATCCAGCCACGCCTTCGCCAAGGCTACGGCGGGCGCAGCCACGCCTTCGCCAAGGCTATGGCGGGCGCAGCCACGCCGTCGCCAAGGCTATGGCGGGCGCAGCATGGAATGTCCAATGATGAAGGAAAGAAGAAGAGAAAACATTAGTTGTTAGATTTTGGGCGTTGGTTATAAGTCTAACGCCTTTGGTTGCCGACGAAGGCCGCCTTAGGGAGTGAATTAATTTATGGCAATATTTGATTACAAGGCTAGAGCGTCTGACGGCAGAAGGGTTGAAGGTTCGGTTGAGGCCAGGGACCGTCAGGCCGCTTTGCTGGAGATTGAGCGCTCCGGCCATATTCCGGTGTCTGTTACCCGCCGTCTTCAGAATGCGAAGAAGGACAAAGAGGTTCGGCCAAGGTTCACGTGGAGACGGGCCGGCCCCCGGATGAGCTCGCGTGAAGTTCTTGTTTTCACGACAGAACTAAGCGATTTGCTGGCTTCCGGAATGACGCTTGGCAATGCCTTGAATGCCCTTGCCAATAGAAAGACAGGACGCGCTTCGGACGACATAGTTGCGGGGCTTCGAAACGATATTCTGCGCGGAGCAAGTCTGTCTGAGGCAATGGCGGGTTTCCCGAAGACGTTTCCTATGCTTTATGTAAGCATGATTCGCGCCGGCGAAGCCAGCGGCGCGTTGCCGGAGGTTTTGCGGCGCCTGGTTGAACATTATGATCGCATGCAGGAGCTGAAAGAAAGTGTAATGATGGCGTTGCTTTATCCTGCGATTGTTTTTTTTGTCGGGATTCTGCTTATGATTTTCATGATGCTTGTTGTTGTGCCGCAGTTTGAGAAGGTTTTTCAACAGATGGGCGCCTCCATGCCGTTGGCAACGAAACTGCTTATAGGGATAAGCCGGGGTGTTGGCAATTACGGGTTGTTTATACTGGCTGCGCTTATAATAGCTGTTATACTTGCCGTAAGGGCCGTCAAGACGCCTTCCGGCCGGTTCTGGTGGGACGGGCTTTTGTTGAAGACGCCCCTGATCAGGGGGATTATAGCCTCCAGCGTATACGCCAGTTTTGCCAGGACTCTTTCAACGCTGCTTACCAATGGAGTGCCTGTCCTTAAAGCCCTTGGCATCGTGAAAGATACGGTGGGCAATACGGTTGTGGGCAAAGAGATTGACAATGCCCGGGAACGGGTTACCGACGGAACAACTATTTCCGGGCCGCTTGCGGCCGGCAAGGTATTCCCTCCTCTTATGACCGAGATGCTGGCAGTGGGCGAACAGACCGGCGACATGGCCGGGGCTTTAACCCACATTGCCCAGAGATATGAAAATGAGCTGGATAGGAACGTGAAGGTTCTTACCACTGTGCTTGAGCCGGTATTTATTCTGGTGATTGCGATTGTTGTGGGATTTGTGGCGTTGAGCATCATGATGGCCGTGATGGATCTAACAAGCGGGCTGGGAGTGTGATGGGGGGCGGCGGCAAGGGGAGAAAGTCATTGGTCATTTTCGCCCGGTGGGTGAGTCAGTGGCAGCCTGGCGGCTGCGTCGATGATGAAGGTGGGAACGCGGGAAGTCGGCCAGACGGTCGCGCCCGTATGACTTAAGAAATGGAGGAATGAGATAATGAAGGAAAGAAAAAGAAACATGGCCGGAGGTTTTACTTTGATTGAGCTGCTCCTGGTGGTGGCAATATTGAGCATACTTGCCACGGTTGTTGTGGTGAGCTTAAGCGGACGGAGGGAAGAGGCGATGGTAAGCGCGACGCGAGCCGAGATACAGGCTATTGGAACAGCGCTTGATTTGTATGAGGTGGACACTGGCAAGTATCCTTCTTCGCTGGATTCACTGATTAAGGATGACGGGTCTATGAACTGGAACGGCCCATATTTTAAGCAGGAAAGATTGCCCGTTGACCCCTGGGGAAACGGATACCGTTACAAGAAAGAAAGTTCACGGCGATATGAAATTGTGTCGGCAGGTCCGGACGGCAATTTCGGGACCGAAGACGATCTGACGAATTAGTCTGCGAAGGTTTTTCATACAGGGCGCCTTGCCGGAACATTATTATGAGCCGATGGAAAAAAGGTTTTACTCTGCTCGAGCTGATTCTCGTGGCTGCCATCCTCGGTGTGATGGCGGCGGTAACTGTTCCAGGCTTTGTGCAGTCGATCAGGGGCAATCGTTTGAGAACTGCCGCAAGGAACGTTATAAGCAGCGGTCGTTATGCCAGAAGCATGGCGGTGATGAAGCAGCGGCGAATGGGAATCTTTTTTGATTTGAAAGAGAACACAGTGGCCGTTCGGCCGATTGACGCTGGCGATCAATCGAGTGATTTAATGGAATTCGACAAGTTGGCTGTAAGCGCTGAAAGCGCGGGTGATTTTAACAACGGCCGGCGGCAAGACAATGAAGTCGGACCTGAGTTTGCCGGCGCAACCGGCGCAACAGTTCAGGCTGGTTCATCAGGCGCTGAGTTCAACATAAGCCGCGAGCTTGAAGGCGTGGAGATTCAGTATATGGAAATTGAAGAGGGTGCGCAGAGATTTGTTGAAGGGCGCTGCAGTGTGGCATACGAGGTAAACGGAAGATGTTCGCCTTACACAGTAATGCTGGAGGGCAGCGATGGCGGCAGGCTGGTAATAGACGTTGATGCGCTTGCTTCAGCAGAGGTCAACGAGGCTCCATGATGATATTTTCAGCCAGAAAATCAACCGGCCGCTCCGGCATGACGCTTGTAGAGGTTGCTCTGGCTGTAACGATTCTTGCAGTCGGCTTGACCGTACTCCTTACTTCCGCATCCAGGTGCCTTGGAGTGATGAAGGCTTCGCGCAGATATCAGGATGCAATGTGGGCCATGGAGAAGGGAATGGCCGAGAATCCTCTTTTTGTTACCAATGATGTTAAATCCCTTGAGATAGACGGCCGGGAGTATGATGAATACATGTTCTGGCGCAGAGTTGAGGATGATGAGGATGAAGACGGTTTATACGTTACCCGGACAGGAGTGACCTGGTTTGACGGCGACAGGGAGATGGTCGAAGAGGTGATCCAGTATGTGCTTGAGCTTAAAGATGATTAAAACCCGCGGAGAGAAAATGCGCTCCTCTGCCGGGCCTTGTGGTTCAGGCGGGGCATTTACGCTTATAGAAGTGCTTGTTGCGCTAAGCATATTTGTTATTGCATCGGGCCTTGCTTACATGTCTTTTTCGATGGTAAGCCATGCGTGGACCAAGGGTATGGATATGGCCGACAATCTGCATCATGGAGATTTTGTGATGGACCAGCTTGTTACCGGCCTGAGATCCGCTTATTATCCCAATACGCGCGGCGCTCAACCTGAATACGGGTTTTATCATGACGACAACGGCGTCGATTCTTACAGCAGCGATGTTATCAGTTGGGTAAAGACCGGCGCTTCCCTGATCGGCAGTCAAGACGCACTGGCCGGAACACCGCACAGGACGGAGTTTATGGTTGAGCCCGGTTTGGACGGGGAGTCATCTGCCGGTATTCGCGCCTGGAGGACTTACGGCTTGCCCGAGGATTTTGATCCTGATGAAATCGAGCTGAGGGTATTGTCTGAAAGGGTTACAGGATTCAACTGCCGCACGGCAATTGAGAAGAAACAAGGCGAGATTGAATGGCTTGACGAATGGGAGGAGACAAATCGCCTGCCCATGGCTGTTGAGCTCACGTTGTTTTTGACGCCCCTGGCGGAAGATGAAGAACCGGTGGAAATAAAACGAATAGTGGGTGTTCCGGTGGCGTTGCAGGCATGGAAATGAAAAATAAAAAGCATAAACGTGAAGGATCTGCATTGTTGATAGCGTTATGGATAGTAGTCCTTTCATCGATGTTTATTGTGTCTTTTGCTTTTGACGCCGCAATGGAGTCCCGGCTTATATCGTATTACCGCAAGCGCAACGACGCAGAATATCTTGCAAGATCAGGAGTGGCCGTGGCGGAAATGCTTATGGGCAAGACCAAAGACATCAAGGGTGATACTCCGGATGATGTCGAGGCGGAGGAAGACAGGTGGTATAATATCGCATGGGATCTGAAGCATGCAGACCACGTAAACCTTGTTGAAGATGCGGGCAACGGGCAAATAGCCGTTTTAATCAAAGCAGAAGAAAGCAGAAGAAATGTTAACAGGCTGAAGACAGACGACTGGGAACGGATACTGGATCTAAGGGGCATTCCTGAAGATTTGTGGCCGGTGTTGATAGAATCTTTCCAGGACTGGGTTGATTCGGACGACAATCCGCGCTTTGACGGCGCCGAAACAGAGGACTATTATGGCGATCTTGAAGAACCTTACGAGGCTAAAAATGGAAATCTTGATACTGTCGAAGAATTGTTGCTGATCCGCGGCTTTGAACCGGCGATTCTGTATGGGGGCGAATTGCAGATTGGACTCGGAGAGCAAGATACGATAACTATTGACCGTGGAATTGCGGACCTGTTGACTGTTTACGGCAACAAGGTCAATGTAAACGCAGCCAGCGCGGATGTTTTGATGACTTTGCCCGGAATTGATGAAGTGGAAGCTGCCACTATTCGCGAGGAGGTTCGAGGGCTTGAGGGCGAGGATATGGAGGGGAACCCTTTCAGGAATCCAAATGATTTTATAGCCAGAACACAGCTTCCTGTTTTACTGAAGAGCTATATAACAACCGATTCGAAGATATACAGGATTACCTCCAGGGGAAAGGTAGCGGGAGTTTACCGCACCATTCAATGTGTAGGGCATTATGACGGGAAGCGGTTGAATGTGTTGCGATGGATTGAGGATGCATAATAATGAGCCAGGATATTATAACGGCAGTTGTATTTGAAAAAGACCGGATAGAATGGGCTACGCTGCGTAATGGCGAGAAACGCCGCGCCCAGGCCGCCGGCAGCATTGACTGTCCCGGCTGGGCTGCCATGGAAGATAACGAGCTTGAGCCTGTTATTGAACAGCTTAAATCCCGGAAGAAGGAATTCGGCAGAAGGATTGCCGTAGCGCTGTCTTCTGAGCGTCTGCTTCTGCGTATCATGAGTTTGCCTTCGGATGAAGAAGACGAATTGCAAAGCATGGTTCAGTTGCAGGTTGATAAGCTCTCGCCCTTTGCCGAGGCGGACACCGTGTGGTCTTACGAGATCCTGGCTTCTGAAGACGGAGCCAGCCATGTTATTGTTGCTATGGCCGGAAAGAAGTTTCTTGATCGGGTAGATTTTATCCTGCAGTCAGCCGGAATAAAGCCCAACAGGCTGGACTGCGGATCAATGGGTTTGATACAAGCGTTGCGAGATGCCGGGGCTCTGGACGAAAGCGGACGGGAGGTCATTATCTTTCCCGGCCCTGAAACTTCAGAAATACTGGTTTTTGAGGACGGCAGACCTGTTGCTGTCAGAACCGCTGACATGCCGGGAGACTCCGATCCGGAGGAAATCGGACTTGAGCTTGGGCGCGATATTGCATATACGCTTTTGTCACTCGAAGTAGAGCATGGAGTGGCAGAAGGGCAGCGGATTCGCGCCTGGGTTCCCGAAAGTCTGGATCCCGCTGTTATTGCGGCGGCCGGGCGAGAAACCGACGCCGAGATTTCCCGCGAGTCTCTGGATAAGCTTTCAAGCGTTGCGGAAGGCGTGGCTGTTCGCGAGAGCTCCCGCCACCGTGGTTTGCTTGATCTGACCCCTTTGGAATGGCGGCAAGCCAGGCTGGAAAAGGGCTTCAAGAAGAGAGTTATTGGCTGGACCGTCGGCATCATTGTGTTCTGGCTGGCTTTTGTCGGCCTTGGAATGGGTTTTCTGCAGATCCAGAGGACTGAGCTGGCTGAATTGAAGGCCACCGACGAGAAGCTGAACCGCGCCTTTCTGGATGTGCGTGAACTGCGGGCCCGGGCTTTGATGTTCAGGCATTATACCGACAAAAGCCATTCAGCCCTGGAGTCTCTGTGGGAGATAAGCAGGAAGTTGCCCGATGGCGTGGAGCTGCGTTCTTTTGCCTATCGCAAGGGAGAGTTTCTCCGGATTACAGGTGAAGCTTCGCAGGTGGATATGATATATGAATTCAAGACCAGACTGGACGCGTCAGATTTATTTGGAGAGAGCATCTTAAAGAGTGTGCGCCGAGACCGCCGCAAGGCAAAAGAAATTTATGATATCGAAATAAGGCTTCCCGAGGAGGAATTATGAACCTTTCAAAAAGGGAATTAACGCTTACATTGACAACCAGCGCAATAGCGTTGTTCGGACTCACCGTGATTTTTGCCAAGCCCCGGCTTGAGGAATGGCAGGCGATAAGGGAGCAGAAGTCTGTTATCCGTGAAGACATTTCAGAGAAGGAGGAGATGATAGCTCAAAAGGAAAAATGGGAAGACCAGTTCGCAAGGCTCAGAGAAGTCTTGCCTGCTTTGCCTGAGGGCAGGAGAGTTGACGTGCACTGGTTGTCGATTATGGATAATATTGCCTCGCAGAACGATTTAACCATAGGCAGACGTGAAGCGGGCGAAGAGAAACATGTCCGGGGCGTCTATGAACTGCCGATCGAGTGCAAGGAATGGGAGGGAACTATTGCTTCGCTGGTTAACTTCCTGATTGATATGCGGAAGCAGGGCGCTATTCTCGATATCCGTTACCTTACTGTACGCAGAAAGGACAGCCGGAATCTTCGGGGCAGTTTCCTGCTGCATGCCGCTTACACTCGAAACCGGGAGCAAGAACAGGAGCTGGAATCCGATGAAACTTAAACGGCGAATGAAGCAGAAAATGACAGGAGGCCGAATGAGACGTGTTAGTGCGACAGAAAGACTGCTTTGCCTCTTTATGGCGTTGCAATTGGCGGCAAGTTCTGTTTTCGGCCAGCTTCCGGATATGTCCGGAGTTGGCGACAGCGAACCTGGCGAGTCCTACAGATTGACATTTGACGGCGAATCGCTTGATGTGGTTATACAGACTTACAGCAGCGTGACAGGGCGAACGCCTTTGGTCGATCCCGGCGCAAAGGCCGATAAGATCACCTTGCGCAGCCAGGGGGAATTAACAAAGGCTGAGTATCTTGAAGCAATTGAAACTGTGCTGAGTATGCACGGGGTTGCTCTTATAGACACCGGCGAGAAATTTGTGAAAGTTGTTCCTGTCAATAAGGCTCAGAAAGAATCCCTGAAAGTTCAGAAAACCATAGACGAAAAGGAACTGTCAAAGCGATCCAGGATGGTAAGCCAGATGATTCCGCTGCGCCACATTACCACAAAGGAAGCTCAGGCCGCCATAACGGCATTAAAGCACGATTATGCGGCCGTACAGGCTTTTGAAAGGACCAACAGTATTCTGATCACTGATACTGCAGAAAGCGTAAAACGGATAATTGACATAGTCACTTATCTTGACCAGCCCATAGAGAGACGCGAAGAGCACCATATAATTGCCATAAAGCATGCCAAGGCTTCTGACATAAAAAGCAAGCTTGAAGAGATTATCAAACAGACGGAGGATGAGGAAAGCGAATCTACAGTGCCCAGGCCTAAAGATTCCGGTTCTCCCGGGGTGGAGAGGACATCAAGGGAAAGGGCTACGCCACGCGGCGTGATCAGGCCTCCTAAGAAGAGCGGAAAACCGGAGGTGCCTGAGGCCGTGGAAGAGATTATTGCTGAAGCTGAGCGCGATGTTATCCGCGGGGTGGTACACATAATTGCCGACGACCGAACGAACGTATTGATCATAATTACTCGTCCGGAGAACATGGTTTTCTTTGAGAAAATTGTTTCTGTTCTTGATGTTGAGACTGATCCCGACGTTCTCGTAAAGGTTCTGAAGCTGGAATATGCGGAAGCCGACACTGTTGCCAAAACCCTTAATACGCTCATTGGCGAGGGCAAGGATGACAGAAGGCAGGTTTCCGGCGAAGCTCAAGGCGATGAAGAGGGGGGCCGCACTGCGGCTTTGAGGGAATATGTCAAATCACTGGAAAGGCAGCGGACCGATGGCGAGGGAAAATCTAAAATAGGGGAGCTTTCTGCAGCAGACATTAAGATACTTTCCGATGAACGGACGAACTCTCTGCTTATTATGGCCAGCCGGTCCGATCTTCTTACGCTTGAAGAAATAGTGCAGAAGATGGATATGATGCTGCCACAGGTTCTAATCGAGGCAGTTATAATACAGGTTGATCTTAACGATACCCTACAGTCGGGTATCCAGTGGGTCCAAAAATCTTTGATTGCGTACAATGAAAAAGCCGACGGCACTCGCGAGGCTTTAGGCGCTTTTGCGGGAACTGCCGGGAGCGGATCCGGTGATGTCCTGCCGAATCTTGCCGAGGCCAGCGCGCTTACTTCTATGAGCGATTTTGCGCAAACCTCCGGGTTGACTACTTATTTTACTCACTTTGGCCTGAACCTCAGTGCCATAGTGCGGCTGGTAACTACTGATTCCCGGGCAAAAATACTTTCTGCCCCGGTAATAGTCACCACCGATAATACAGAGGGGACCATAACTTCAAGCGAGCAGCGTTATTTCCTGAAGGGCAGCACTGTTGACCAGTTCGGGAATGTCAGACCGGAGACAGAGATCAAGGATATAGGTTTAACGTTGACGGTTACTCCTCACATCAACCAGAGCCGGAATGTGATGATGGAAATTTCCCAGGAGGTCAGCGACCTTGGCCCCGAACAGCAGATAGAGGGACAAGGCTCATTTCCTACGACCAAGAAGAGGACCTTCAATTCTTCCATAGCAGTTATGGACAGGCAGACCATAATACTGGGAGGACTTGTTCGGAATAATGTCAACAGGGAGCGCAGAAAAGTGCCACTGCTTGGGGATATCCCTCTGCTTGGGGCTCTTTTCCGTTATAACAGCGTAGACAACAGCAGGGGGGAAGTTGTTGTGTTTATAACGCCATATGTGCTTAATGACCCTGAAACCACGGCCGGTGAATCAAGAAGACGAAAGGAAGCGCTTAACATGAAAGGAATATGGAAACGCGGGTGGTCTGACAGCGATCTTGCAGACCCGATGCGCGGAGCCCCGGAAAATACAGATTCAGCCGGTGAGGATAGCGAAACAGACGCAACAAATCCCGCGCCGCCGGATGCCAGCGGCCCGGTGGAAGATGGCGGCCAGGACCCTGTCAAGATCGTTGACTGAGATATCCATGATAATTTCCCCATGGTTTTTTTAATTATTGTTTGACATATGCGTGGAGCTGTTTTAAAGTTCGCGCGTTTTTGATTCAAAAAAGAGAATTCGGGTTTACAGGAAACAATGAAGACATATGTACCAAAAGATCCCGGTAACGAGCGGGAATGGAAGCTGATAGATGCCAGTGGCGAATCACTGGGCCGGGTCGCGGTTAAGGTGGCTGATATGCTGCGAGGCAAGGACAAGCCTACTTTCGCCAGAGACGTTGATACTGGAGCGTTTGTGGTTGTTGTTAACGCAAAAGATGTTAATCTTACAGGCAGAAAAGAGAGCCAGAAGATTTATCAGCGCTATAGCGGTTACCGGGGCGGGTTAAAAGAGATGACTGCTGCGCAGATGCGCGAGCGGCATCCTGAGAGAATAATAACTCTTGCAGTCAAGGGCATGTTGCCGAAGAACAATCTGAGCCGCAAGATGATGAAGAGGCTTAAAGTTTATGCCGGAGCGGAGCATCCGCACGTGGCTCAACAAGTCCGGAAAGTGGAAGTTGCGTAAGATATGGTAGAAGATAAAAAGGTTATACAGGCGACGGGCAGAAGAAAAACATCGATT
>CAZIXB010000052.1:0-9861 GCA_964543205.1 uncultured Victivallales bacterium | reverse complement strand
CTCAGAGCCAGACTCTGATCAGTCCCGACATGTGGAAAGCGGAGTTTTTCCCCCGCTTCAAAAAGCTCTGTGGCATCGCGCATGACCTTGGAATCAGGGTATTCATGCACTCATGCGGACAGATCGAGGCCATTATGCCCGGCTTGATTGAAGCAGGAATCGATGTGTTTCAGTTCGATCAGCCGGAACTGCACGGGATTGACGTTCTCGCAACTCACCAGAAAACATCCAAAATAACTTTCTGGTGTCCGGTCGATATACAAAGCACACTGCAGAAAGGTGACGAGAACCTTATTCGGGAGAAAGCCAGAGAAATGCTGGACAAACTCTGGAAAGGACAAGGCGGATTTATCGCGGGTTACTATACAGATAACGAATCAATCGGTCTTGACCCCAAATGGCAGGACTACGCATGCGACGAGTTCATTAAGTCCGGAGTCCGGGCTCGTTACACAAACACCCGATAGTCAGATGCAAGTGGATTATTCCACGAAACCATTTTCCTGGAAATAATCGATTGCGGTCAGGCTGAAATAGCCTTATAGTTCACATTCAATGCAGCAAAGGAGGATTCCAATATGAAGAAATTCGCAGCCTTTATCGTATCTGTATACATGCTTGCGGCCATGCAAGTCACTGCTCTTGAAGTGCCGATCACAGTCAGCGCCCCGCCTGACGCGAAGCGGACAACCGAAGTGGTTTCCGGCGGCATACCCATGCCCATGGGAGCTTACAAGGAAGATTCGACATTCAGTCTTTACAAAGGGAACAGCGAGATCCCGGTCCAGATTTCGTCAATCGTGAAATATCCTGATGAATCTCTGCATTGGGCGCTGGTGAGTTTTCCAGTGGACATAAATGCTGGAGATGAAGAGCAGTTCATCCTCAGGGACAGGCCAGGCAGAGTGACTCCAGACAATCCGGTAACTGTTCAGGAAAAGGACAACAAAGTCCTGATCTCCAACGGGATCGTTGCATTTATTATCGACAAAGAGCAATTCAACGGGTTTGAAGCTGTGGCATACCGCAATAAAACTGTATTCAAAAATGCGGAAGCCGGCCTGGCAGCCAATGGACAGGGCCCCGGGAAAGTGACGCATTTTGAATACCGCTATCGCGGGCCGGTGCGCACCACGGTATACATGAAGGGGACATACGGCGAACTGAAGGCTCCCACATGGTCCATGGCCATAACGCTCAACGCAAACGAAAACATAATTCATATCGATCATAATCTGCGCAACGGCGGCAAAGGCGCCAGTAAGATGGACGTGCAAGCGCCAAAACTCTGTCTTGGACTGACCGCTCCCCTTAAACAAACCGAAAGCGAGTCTGCATCCGGCAATAAGCCTTCATGGGGTTGGCATAAATTCTCCGGCGCCGCCGACCTGCTGGTTTTTCAAAGAGCAGGCGGCCAGGGAACTCCGCTATATAAGGCTGAAGTTAAGGACAAGGAACTTCAAATCTCCATGGGTTTCGATCCGAACGGCGATGTTAATCTTCACTACGGCGCACACAAGATAACTGAAATCGACCTGGTCTTTGGGGACGCGGATCCGGCGGCGCTGGCCTTGCCGCTGCATGCGCGCGCATCAAGCGACTGGTATGCCGCCCATGACAGCATGGGAGTTGGCCGCGGTTTCGGGTCGCTCGAAGACGAAACAGCAACATATAAGAATCAAGGATGGAAAAACGCTGAAGAGCCGAAGAAACTGCCACGCAAGAAAAACCCGGTTCCCAACATGTACAAGTCATCGTTTGACGCCCACCGCACAAGCGAATGCGACCAGATGCGCGGTCTCACACTCGGCTACGTGCGCACCGGGCAGAGAGGTTTCCTTGATCGCTCCCACGCATGGGCCCGATACTGGCAGACATTTTTCCTCTACCGCTCCGACGACCTCATTTACGGCAAGGATATGTCCTATAATACTCCAAAATGGGGCAGAGGCCGATGCTGCACCGAAGGATGCCATTTTTACGTGGCAGGATTGTTCAACTATGCCCTTCTGACCGGTGACATCGACGCGCTGGAAGCCGCATTTGATGGAGCTGAATTTGTCAATAAGGGATGGTTTGGACAGTATTCAAGACGATCGCCGGGCAAAAGTTTCAGCACCTGGGGATCACGCGGATTCGCGCGTTGCTATCTTGGTATTGCCCGCGCCTATGACGTTGCTCGGAACGAAATGTGGAAAGACACGCTGCTGCACTTTGCTCGCATGGCCCGGCAAACGCCAATGCTCGACCCGCGCGGGTTTACAATCTGCCAGCAGGGATCAAGCGCAAAATCTGCCAGAGGTAAGGCCAAGGGCATTCCTGAACTGGATCAAATGATAGCGGAACAGAATATAAAGATCGACGGAAAGCATGTTGTGCATCCTGTCTATGGCAGATATCTCCCCAAATATGCCAACGGCTGGCCAATGGTTATGCTGTCCTGGGGCAACTACCAGGCATGGGAATCCCTTTCCGCTGACCCGGATCCCGAAGCTCAGCTTGCAGCCGAAGACGCCTTGGATCTTGCTGTAGCTACCGCGGAATACGCTGTAAGATATGTCTACCATGACATACAGAAGGCCATGCTCCCTTCACAACACATGGACTACCCTATCCCTGACTATGTCGCAAGATGGAGCGGCGGAAAATGGAATGAATATCAGCCGAAAGGCACTGATAGCTGGTATACCAAGTGGTGGCCCAATACCCTCGCGCAGGGTTACATGCTCACCGGCGACGAATATTATCTTGATACCATGTACAACACCATCTGGTGGGGCCTGGCGCGCTTCTACAGGGGAGCGCCAAAAGTTCCTGAAGGCGAAGCCCCGCCCTATGCCGACGTAAACAAAAACACCAAGGGCGACTGGGTCACACCCACGGCGCTGGCCTTCGGAGTCGGATCCGGAACCAGAAAGGATTCGGAGCCGCCAGCGGCAGTGAAAGATCTGAAAGCAAGAACGCTCGGCGATGGCAAGGTTGAAGTCGCGTGGTCAACACCTTCCGATAAAGGCGGAAAAGTCGCGCGCTATCAGGTCAAGTGGGCACAGCTTCCCATAGTCGACTTCATTCGCTCGGGAGACGAATACCGGAAGCGCTTCAAAGACGGCAAGCTCCAGGTTGAATACTGGAACACCGCCAACAATGTGCTTGGTGAACCTGAACCCGGCCGGGCCGGCAAGGCCGAACGCATGACCCTCAAACTGGAACCGGGCACAACATGCCACATTGCAGTTCGCAGTTTTGACGATTCCAGGAACAGAAGCCCTGTTTCCAATGTTGTGAGTGTCGAGGTAAAGTAAACAGAGAGGCAAGGCGTCTCAACCTGTATTCGGCAGTTGCCAGGCTTGATATAACTGCAAGGCTGACAGGTAAGTAGCGTCATTTTATCTTGAGCGGAAAAACCGTTCGAGCCGGTGCATTGACTTATTTAAAAACATCACTGCGCCAAGCGGAACGGCCAACCCCCAGAAAAGAAGTTTCGGCAGACTGAAAATGTGGCTCGGCCCGTAGGTTTCATAAGCAAGATTCCAGAACACAAGCAGGCAGCACAGCCATATGACAGCAAAATTCGCAAACGGGGCTGAACCGTGAAGTTTTCCGGCGCCTGGTATGCGTTTCCTGCGAATCGGATACCACAGGCTGCTGCCCATGAAACCAAGCTGGTCAACAGCAGTATGAGCGGCAATGGCTCCGAAGGCTATTACTCCAGCCGTCGGGTTGAATACCGCCGCAACCACGCCCGCAGGCAGGAGCGCAGCCACATAGCTGTGCGTCCATAGCCGGTGCCACGGAATGAAGCCAACAGCAATCTTGCCTCCCGCATCCGGAGACATCTCAAGCAAAGGGCCGTCAAAAATGTCAACCTGTATGTCAGGCTGATACTCAATTTTGACTGAAACGTTAAAGCGGCTTTCCCCGCTCTTTTGCCACTTCGGGTCTTCTATTGCTACCGGCCCGTTTCTCGACATTCTTACAGGTTTTTCTGAAACAATGTTGCCTCCTGTATCCACCGCCGGCCCGTAAACAACAATAACCTTGTGCTTACTGACATCAAAACGAACCGTATATCGTTGCCACAAATCAGATGCAAGGCGGATTGTTTCGAGTTTGATACGCACTGGCTTGAGCATAGATGCCGCGCTGTCTATCGCGTACGCCACAGCCCCGGCAATTTGCGACGGCAATGGATTCAACGGATCAGGAACAACACAAATGTGGCTCCGGTAAAAAAACCGGAAGAATTTGAAATCCAGGGTATCGGGCAGAAGGCCGAAAAAACCGCCGAGCAGAAAATATGCCGGATTCCCCGCCGCTGCCGCATGTATCGACTCGGGGAAAAAAGAGGCAAGACCCACGCCTACAGTAAAATGTGTTATCCCCTTCATCGCGCCAACCTCAAAAATGCGGCGATATCATCGCCTATTCCCGACATCATACAGGCAACAGGCAGCAGGATTATCCCAAGGCAATTCATGCGTCTGGTTCCAAATAATGGCGGCACAAGTCCGATTCCCAGACCAACAGACATTATGCCGATTCCAACCGTTCCTGTGCCAACAAAAACTACACAGAGGGCAGCAAGCAACGAAAACGCCGAAAGCATCCTCAAACCTGCAATCTGCATTGCTCGAAGCGTCAGTATCGCCAGCGGAGCCACCAGCAACAGGGCCGCTGCGCTTGCCATCGCAACAAACCCAAGCGCACGGTAAAAATCTTCGTAAGAATAGCCGGCACACAAAGCGTTTATCATTAGCGCGCCGCCGCCGCGAGCCATGTTGAGACCGGGAACAAACAACAGCAGAACCGCTGCGCTGTAATATACAGCTTTGGATGCTCCCTGCGAGACAAGAAACATTCTGTCATTCCTGATGCTGACGGCATGCCCTGCCAGAAAACCGCCAACACCTCCGGTTATAACCGGGAAAAATGCGGCAAAACCCCCACCCAGCGTGCCGGCAATACTACCTGCCACGAAATCCCTCAAATGAATCCCCGGCAATGTCAACCGCTGCCGCGGCGCGCGGCAGCCCGAGACAAGATTGAGCAACAGCCAGGGCATGGTGAAAAGACCCACAAAAGCCGGCATCAGATTCTGAAACGCGCTGCCTGCCGGGACCGGAGAGCTGTAAAACAAGGCAAACCCGAGCAATCCCGACATAACAAAAGTGGCAAGCCCCGCAAATAGCTGTTGCCAGGCTTTGAAAAATCTGCGCCACCCGGAAAGCCCGACCGCAGTGTCTCGCGGCCATTCGGACATCAGCATAAAACATATAACACACCATATTATCCAGTGGGAATGCGCCGCAAATACCTGCCGCATTACAGGAAGAACAGCAGGACCGAAACCCGCCAGTCCGGCAATGACCAGTCCCACCCCCGCAGCGCTGCCTGCTGCCGTAAGAATCACCGCCTCATAAGCCCTGCCTTTCATAAGATACTTCTGCCCGGGAAGAACTGTAAACATCGAGCTTTCATCCGGCGCGGCAAGAATTACAGAAGGAATCGTGGTGCATACGGCAAATCCCGCAATCATCCCAAGCGAGAAAGGAAAAAACAGGGCTTCGGTTCCACTGTTGCCATAAGCAAGAATCAGCGCAAATCCCAATAGATTATAAACGTGCAAACCCGGGATACATGCCAGCGCTGAGGCTATCAATCCACCCGTTAATGCCGCGATAACGTTCTGTACCGGCATCTATTCCCCCGAAAGCTGCTTTAAAAGCCGGACATCGCCCGCGCTTCTCAGTACAAGGTCCAGATTTCCAGAATCTGATATCCGCAAATTGCCCTCCACCTCGACTGTGTCCCCGGCTTCAGGCAAATCCGCAGCCAGCGCCAGTTCCGCGGCATTGTCTCTGTAGGCTTTCACCCTGACTCTCCGGTCGCCGCTTTCCAGTCCAAAAGAGATATAGCCCACTGTTCCATTTTCCCTGCTAAGATATGGATCCCTTTTCAAGCGTCCCCTGATACGGACTCGGGCAAAATTCATCATGGGCGTGATAGATGCAGCCTCGACCAGCGGCGCCTCTTTGCGCGGAGCAAAATAAATAAAGAAAAGCCCGGATACTGCAAGCAATAAGGCCGATAAACGCAACAGGCGCAAAAAAGAAGCGTTGCACGCGGCCTGCCCGCAATACGGGCAACGCAAAGCAGCCCCCACAAACCGCTCACATGCGGGACAAACCGCGCCGTGAGCAGCAGTCTGAACAACCAGTGAAGAACCAGGTTCCGGGAAATTGGCGTCGCTTCCTGCTCCATCACTGTACGAGCGGCAATCTTTCACCTTACGCCCTTTCAGTCTTTGAAAACAGGTTCGTAATCCTTTTTGACCCTCATGTCGTTTATGCGAAGCCGCGTCTTGTAAGTAAAGGGTCTGCTTTCTATCTCCATCTCTTTAATCATCCAACGATCCTTGATCTTTTTAAAGCTTCGTATTGTAAGCCGCCGAACCAGCTTGTCATCATGGTCATATCCTTCAGCCCGGAGAACCATGTGCGCTTTTGAATCTATCCATAACTTCACTTCGCTGTACTGGTTCTCCGAATGTCTCCCGGGGCGCTTTTTTCCAGTAGAAGACTGCGGACGGACTACAATTACGTAACATTCTCTGCCTTTGACAGTATCCATTCCCACAGTTCTTTCTTGGCGCCACCAGAGAAAAGAAAGGGTCAGATCCAGCCAGCTTATGCTGGTGTCCTGGATTGCGCTGAAAAGATCTGGAGGCTCCGAATCAGCTTCGCCTACGCCTTTTCCATATAGATATTCGGAAGCTTTGTCACTAAAGTAATTAACCCGGAGTTTCTCGACTTCCCCGTCCCTGGGGTCCTGAATAGTATATCTTGCAGACCCGCGTCTGCCTGCAAAGTGAACAAGAATACGGACGCGATGGGTACGCGTTGTTATTCCCTTCTTTCTGATAACGCGAAGTTCTCCGCTTAATGCAAGCGGTTCGGATGGCAAGACCGCCCGGACTCTCTGCAACAGCTTTCCGCCGGTTTCAGCTCTTTCAGAAGCGGCGGAAAAAGAACAACACACCAACGCATATGCCACGCTTGCAAGAACTGTGAACCGAGCCATTTGCAATCCGCGCTTCACTGCTCTGCAGTGCAGGGTCCAGCCTCCTGGTCGGCTTTGAGTGCGTGGTCTATAATTTCCCTGACCTGCTCCAGACCACTGGCGGGAATAATGACTGCGTCACGCCTTCCCCCCACATCCTCTATGATTTTAAGGAATCTGCCCCTGGGGTTTTCCCTCAAATCAAATGTAAAGTTCTTCCGTTCAATGGGAATCCGCTCGCTGAATAATTCTTTTTCCACCGCTTTTTCCCCTTCTATACTTAAATGTGGACATTACCGGTACCACTTTCCTTCCTCAATATGCTACCCAAATCCCGGATGATGTCAAATCCATTGAGCTTGACCTTGACGATTCAGCTTTCTTGACATTTCTTCCGCCACTCTCCACACTTTGCATATGAAAAGAAAAAAGGCAACCCTCGTCCTTGGCAGCGGCGGCGCCCGCGGATGGGCCCACATAGGAGTCATCAGGGCTCTCCAGGAAGAGAACATCAAGATCGAGTCTATCGTTGGCTGCAGTATGGGCGCCCTCGTGGGCGCGGCTCTCGCGTCAGGAAAGCTCGACACGCTTGAGAGAACCGCACTGGAGATGGACTGGCGAAAAGCATTCAACCTTTTTTTTGAATTTACCCTGCCCAGATCAGGCCTGATAGACGGCAAAAAGGTAGCGGAGACACTACGCGGAATAATTTCGTCTGCCAACATCGAAGATCTGCCGATTCCTTTCATGGCCATGTCCACCGATATGTCAACCGGCAAAGCAGTGGCATTCTCAAGCGGCGATCTTCTCGAAGCTGTCCGGGCAAGCATCTCAATTCCTGGCATTTTCACTCCTGTATTCCGGGGCGATCAGATTCTGGTTGACGGCGGGCTCGTCGCGCCGGTTCCGGTAAAAACAGCATATGAGGCAGGCGCCAAAAAAGTTGTGGCTGTTAACATCAATAAAGGGCTGGGCATGACAACTGGCGGCGGCAACAAAGAAAAGTCGCCCAGGAAAGCAAAGGAAACCCGGGACGCGATAACCCAGTTTGTTAACAATAGAATAGAAGATATGAAACTGGAAAAATTTACCCCGGTCAAGCGCTGGCTCGCGCCCAGGAAAACTCCAAGCATTCTGGATGTTGTCGGGAATTCAACAATAATCATTCAACAGGAAATCGCCGAAGCACAACTGCAGAAATATCCCCCGGACATCCTGATCGAACCAGAGCTTGGCAACATGAACTTTATGGAATTCCACCATGCGGAACAGGCAATACAAAAAGGCTACGAAAAAGCAAAAGCCCTTTTAAAGTAATGTACCCATAAACTCGTCCGAACCATAAGACAAGGCGCTCGGCGGGAAACACTTGCCACTGATTACACGGATGAAACGGATTTCAGGACAGACAACATCTTTTATCTCCTCGAAAATAAGGCCCTCAACTCTTCGGCTCTTGATGCCAGAAGTATCCGTACTTTATCGCCGTCAGTCGTGATAATTGCGTTTTCCGCAAGATTTGCGAGCCCCGGCTTTCTTTCCCGGTTCAGCAACGCAGCAGCGCGCAGACCCATAAACACAATCTCAACCTGCGACGCTGCTTCGCTGTCCTCGGCAATAACATTGAGCTCTGCCTGCAACTGTCCATCAATTTCTCCCATAGCCATGGTCATGGCCTTTGCGTTCCTGAAAACCTGTGCATGCGCGCTTCCGTTCAGTCTTTCCAACGGACCGTTTATGCTTGCCACGAAAAACCTGCCGGCTTCAGCATCCGGGGCCCGAAGACCCTGTGTTCCGGCATCAGCAAGAGATTCTCTTGCCCCTTTATGGACTTTGACGAACTCCAGCGCTTCGGCCTCCGAACCTGCCAACACAACAGTGTCCCCTGCAATAAAGCATGCGACACACGGCGAGCCACGCCTCGGATCATCCCATTTGTGCAG
This sequence comes from uncultured Victivallales bacterium, assembly GCA_964543205.1. GTDB lineage: Bacteria > Verrucomicrobiota > Kiritimatiellia > UBA8416 > CAYSRM01 > CAYSRM01. Next base: position 859 of record CAZIXB010000052.1, on the reverse strand, counting down.
AATGTAACCGCCCCTGCTAACTGCATGGTAACTGCCACTCTTCTCCAGCGCGCGGATAATGAGTTCGGAATCAAGATTTCCTTTCACAACAGCTACGGCATCCTTCCTCTGGCGATCTGAGCCGTAAAGCGTCACACTGCTAATGTCTTCGGCCGGATCCAAGCCGAGTTGTTGCTTCAGAAAAGCAAGACCATGCTTGTGCTTTTCCGGCCGTATTGAAGACAGCATTCCGGCAACATCTGTGCCGCGATAGACGTCAACATCAATATGGGCTATCCATTTTGCGTCTGCCGGAACAGATGCCTTGTCCAATCCGCCCCCTCGGGCCTGCCACGCAATACTCATTATCAGAACAGAAATAAACAACTTTTTCATATATTACTCCTCTATATCTATTTTTCCGAAAATACTGGCTGCTTCCCATATTTTCTGATATCAATTCTGCTCTTGTGCGTTCTTTCAAGCAAGCTCATAAAAAGACAGTCTACTGAAATCATGAGTATTTTTGAAATAATAATGCTGATATGCTTCGGGATAAGCTGGCCGATCTCCATAAGAAAAGCCGTCAAAACAAAAGTAGTGGCAGGAAAAAGCCCTATGTTTATGGCCATTGTATGCGTTGGTTACCTCAGCGGCGCCGTGCATAAGGCAATATATTCATTCGACCCTGTAATAGCCCTGTACATTCTGAATTTCTTCCTGGTGGCAACAGACCTGCTCCTTTACTACCATTACCTTAAAAAAACGCCAAACCTATCCCGCATATCTCACACTTTTTCGAGCAGAAACGGTTCAGAGCGCCGTTAACCCGCATATCTCACAGAATTTCGTAGCGAGAGCATGGAGAGTGCTGCTGCGG
>CAZIXB010000051.1:0-9968 GCA_964543205.1 uncultured Victivallales bacterium | reverse complement strand
GATGATATCGCTAAGTGGCCACTTGCCGCAGGGCGGCGACGTGGAAGAGATAAACCACAAAAAGCGCAAAAAGGCAGCAGGTTGGTTACTGGAAGTGAACAGAAGCTATTACAAAGTTTATCCCCCCCCAGCATCCAGCATCCAGCATCTAGCATCCAGTATCCAGAGACCAGCATCCAGCATCCAGCAACCAGTCTGCCGCGCCAGCGCCTCTGTGGTAAGCTTTCTTCTGTAGCAGGAAAATATCGAATGCAGGTTTGACGCGAGAGGTCAAAAACGTTAGTAAATGCGGCAGTTCCCGGCCCTGTATCAGGGCTTATGGGATGCTAGTGATCAATTTTTGCAAAGACCAAATTAATAGATCAGGTTTAAATTGTTGTTTCAAAGAAGGGCTTATTGATGAAAGATTATGTCAATATAAATGAGCTGCGCCATCATGTGGGAGAGACAATAGGAATACAAGGTTGGCTGGAAGGCAGCAGAAGCGGGGGCAAACTGACTTTCCTTCAGGTCCGGGACGGAACAGGCTTCTGCCAGGCAGTTGTTGAAGCTTCTTCGGAAGCGGCGTTTGAAGAAGCCGGAAAACTAAGGCAGGAATCCGCGCTGGCTTTGCGGGGCGAGGTCAGAAATGATGCTCGCGCCCCGGGCTCCTTTGAAATTTCTGTTTCGGAACTTAGCATCCTGCACCATGCCGACGACTACCCGGTCACCCGTAAATCCCACGGCATCGATTTCCTTATGGCTCACCGCCATCTCTGGCTACGCTCACGCAGGCCTTGGGCTATTCTCAGAATAAGGCATACCCTTGTAAAAGCATGCAGGGACTTCTTTGACCACAAAGGTTTCACTCTCATCGACACGCCGATATTGGTGGAGGGAGCCGGCGAAGACGCCCAGACGCTGTTCCCTGTGGAATATTTCGAAGATCGCGCATACTTGACCCAGACAGGACAGCTATACCTCGAAACCGCCTGCATGGCCTTCAACAAGGTTTACTGCTTCGGACCTACATTCAGGGCAGAGAAATCAAAAACAAGGCGCCACCTGACTGAATTCTGGATGGTTGAACCGGAAATTGCATTTGCAGATATAAAAGAAATAATGGAACTTGCAGAGGAGATGGTCTGCAGCATGATTTCAGCCGTGATAAAAAGCCATGCCGGCGACCTGGAAACCCTTGGACGGGATATTGCGCATCTTGAAAATGTATCTGCGCCGTTTCCCCGCATAACGTATTCGGAAGCTGTAGAAATTCTGCGCGGCGAGGATACGCGCCGCCAGATCGACCAGCGGCTTGACTCGGCAAAGCGGGCGCTCCAGCAGTCAGTCGATGAACTTGCCGGGCTGGAAAAAAGACTGGCGGAAACAACGAAGCCTGCGAAACGAGAAAGCCTTTCAATTAAGATAAAACAACTGCGCTCGCAAATCACCGACCTTGAGAGAGAAATAAAAAACCTTCCGCAACATCTGGAGTCGGCCCGTAATTTCCAGTGGGGAACCGACCTGGGCGGCAGCGACGAAACCATAATATCCCGGAACTTTCAAAAACCGGTCTTCGTCACGCATTACCCCAAACATGCAAAAGCCTTTTACATGAAAACCGACCCTGACGATCCTCGCACGGCGCTGAATATGGACCTGCTTGCCCCGGAGGGCTACGGTGAGATTATAGGGGGAAGCCAGAGAGAAGACAATATCCAGGCGCTTACCCGCCGGATGAAGGAAAAAAAGATCGACCCCGAAACCTACGGCTGGTATCTCGATCTCAGGAGATACGGAAGTGTGCCCCACGGCGGCTTCGGCCTGGGTATAGAACGAATGCTTTCGTGGATCTGCGGCTTAAAACATGTCCGTGAAGCGATCCCTTTCCCCAGAACCATGGGACGCATCTTTCCCTGAGAATTCCATCCGGGAGCAACTGGGGTCTTTTTTCAGCTTGCTATCATTATTCCGGCATTCCATCATTTCATGATCATAGTAAAACTTAGTATTGATTAGTTCATGGAATTTGATACAGAATATGGGATGTGCAAATTGAAGAAGGCGAATACAAGGTTTTGGCAGGAACTTCGCCGCGAAACACCATACAAAAGCAGACAATTATCCTTGGACAACAACGCAAGGCTTTATAGTGAGTATGTTCTCGATTTCTCGTAAATCGGAAAACCTGAAAAAGCAAAGGCGCCGGGCCGTCCATATATTTCGCCCTCTCCATGGACTTTCCCTGATTATAGGAACCCTGGCTCTTTCCTGCGCTGTGGCCGTATTTCTAAAATCGGCTACAGCAGGCGCAGATGGGCAGGCGGTCCCTGAAAAGGCGCCCCGGATCGTGGCGCTGCACTCGGACAATGCAGGATTCTCGCGGTCCGAAGAATTTTCAGACGGCATCAAGGAAGAGCTGAACCGGCGCGACGAACCTATCGACATCTGCTTCGAATTTCTTGACACAAAAAGGAATTCCTCTCCCGACTACTTAAAGTCTTTTGAAACAATGCTGATGTCAAAGTATGCGGACAGGAACGTAGACGTTTTCGTTTGCTGCAACGACCAGTCACTGGATTTTGCGGCCCGGCTCGGAAACCGGATTTTTCCTGAAGTTCCGCTCGTCTTCTGCAACGCATCTTCTTTCGACCTCACCCGGTTGAAAGGCCGCCCGGCAACAGGCCTGAAACAAAATCTCGGAATAAAACCAACCATCAAAAGCGCCCTGAAGCTTAACCCATCAACAAAAAAGGTCTACATCATACTGAACTCAACCCCAACAGGCCGGGCGTTGAAACGGAACACCGAAGAAGTGTTAGATGATTTTCCTTCCGGGCTCGAGTTCATCTACCTTGAAGATCTTAACCTGGAACAACTCAGGGATAAGACCTCAAAATTGCCCCGAAATTCCATTGTTCTGCTGCTTGCCTTTCATAGCGAAAAGAACGGCTCCGTTCTATCCTGCGAAAAAAAACTTGAACTGTTAAGGCCGTTTTGCCGAGCGCCTATATACTCTGTCTGGGATTTCCTCCTGGGGCACGGCATAGTTGGCGGCAAATTGAGCTGCGGCAAGAAAGACGGTATAATAGCCGCGAAACTGGTTTCAAGGATTCTTGAAGGCGAGAAAGCCTCCGCGATTCCGCCGATGAAGAGTCCAACCAGGTTTGCTTTCGACTACGATGAGCTCAAGGCTTTTAATATACCGCTGCACAGACTTCCTGCAGGCGCAAAAATTATCAACAAACCCTTCTCGCTCATAGAAGAATACTCAACATTAATAATAGCTGCAGGTCTTATAATTCTAACCCTTGGAGCTTCTGTAGCCATTCTGGCTGCATCAGCCCTTATCCGTAAAAAATCGCTCAAAGCCATAAAGGCAAGCGAAAGCAAATATGCGAAACTTTTTCACAAGTCAAGCGACGCCATCATCATTCACGACTTGGAAGGCAATATCACAGACGTTAATGAACGCGCGCTGGAAATGTTCGGTTACGAAAAAGATGAGATCCTGAAACATGAAATATCCGACTTGCACCCGGAAAGCGCATTGCACCAGTCAAAACAGGCTTTTGACATAGTCAGAGAAAGCGGCTCTGTAAGTTTCAGGGTTGATATGAAGAAGAAAAACGGAGATCTTTTTCATGCCCACGTTACTGCCGGCGCCTTTCCAAGCAATTCGCACAAGCTGGTCCAGGGCATCATCAGGGACATTTCCGAACAGAAGGAATATGAACAGGCGCTGGCAGAAAGCGAGCTTAAATACCGGACCCTGATAGAGACCCTCCCGCACGCCATTGCAATAGTTCAGGACGAGAAAATTGTTTTTGCAAACATGGCCCTGCTCCAGATGCTCGAAGCAGGCAGCCAGGAGGACGTGCTCGGGCTCAACTTTCTTGACTCCGTGTCCGAATCTGACAAGCAGAAAATGACAGACTATATAAGGAGCGCCGAAAGTCGAGCTGATGAAGCGCCGAACCATTATTTTGTAACGCTAAAAAGACTCAATGGCCAATCTTTCCCGGCGGAAATCTTCGCCAACAGAATCGAGTACAAACAAAAACCCGCAATACAGCTCGTGGGCATAGATATATCCGGTCTCAGGGCAAATCAGGCAGAAAGAGCGCGGCTGGCCTCGGCAGTCGAACAGGCTGCAGAATGCATAATGATCACAGACCCCAACGGCATTATTAAATACGTGAACCCGTGTTTCGAAGAGATGACAGGTTATTCCGTTGATGATGTTGTCGGCAATACTCCGCAGTTCTTAAGCAGCGGCAAACACAGCAAGGAATTTTACAACAACTTGTGGCAGACTATTTCAAGCGGCAAGACGTGGAGAGGAAACTTTATCAACCGAAAGAAAGACGGCTCAACTTTTGAAGAAGAAGCTGTAATATCGCCGGTAATGGACAACTCGGGGAACATAGTCAACTACGTCGCGGTCAAGCGCAACGTATCTTACGAAAGATTGCTCGAAAATCAGGTCAGACACTCGCAGAAAATGGCGGCTATGGGACATCTGGCGCACCGCATCACCCACACTTTTACCAACGCCCTGACCAGGATCATAGGCAATACGCAAATAGCCCAGTCCAAGATCGGCAAATCTTCTGAGATCAGCTACAACCTGGACGAAGTAGCGCAAGCAGCGAACGAAGTGACCGGCCTGGCAGCCGATCTTCTCGCCTTTGCGCACCCTTCTCCGCCAAAGATGCGAAATATTGATCTAAATCGTATTGTCACAGGGCTTAAAGAAATCCTTGGCAGAACACTATCGCCAGATATCGACCTTGTGCTGCAACCAGCCGCAGGGAAACATAAAATAAACGCCGACCCCGGCCAGCTTGAACAGGCCCTGACACACCTTGCCATAAATTCAATGGAAGCAATGTCCAAAGGCGGAAAACTGACTATCACCACGCAGGTGGAAGACCTATCCGCGGAAGAAATAGCCGCCATACAGGCAGGAATACCCGATGACAGACGCCATCACGGAGGTTTCGGAGCAATCGCAGTCTCTGATAACGGCTGCGGCATGTCCGAAGACGTGCTTGCGCACGCCTTTGATCCTTTCTTCACTACTAAGACAGACGACCGGAGCGCCGGGCTGGGCCTGTCGACGGCAGACAGGATAATAAGCCAACACGGCGGCCAGATCATAATAGACAGCCAGCCAGGCCGCGGCACTACTGTAAAAATCTATCTCCCGCTCTCCGATAACGATAAGAACAAGTAGCCCGGATCTGTCAGGCATTGCGCATTCCTTACTCAGGCAAATCCTTATTTACGCCGATCCAAGCCGTAACATAGACTTGAAACTGTTCTAAAGTAAGTTATTATTGCAGGCTTTAAAAGAGGCGTGTGAACGAAAAGAAGGAGACAGATATGTTCCCGTATAAAAAGATCCTATGCCCCACAGATTTCAGCGAGGCTTCTTACAAGGCCCTCGAGGAAGCTAAAAACATCGCAAAAACCTTTTCGGCGGATCTGCTCGTGCTGCACGTTATAGGACCTATCCCGCCCGCGGGAATCTATTCGGATGTGGCCCCTGCAGAATTTGATATTGTTGGATATGAAGAGTCGCTGCGGGAGGGCGTGAACAAAAGGCTTACACAGGTTGTAGACGAAAAACTGGATGATACCAAGAGCAGGCCCGTTGTTTCCTACGGAGATCCAGGTGAACAGATCGTTCAATTTGCCGATGACACGGATGTTGACCTGATAGTCATAGCCACTCACGGAATGAGAGGATGGCAGCATGCCCTCTTCGGCTCCGTAGCCCAGAAAGTAATGCGCAAAACAGGACGCAACATGCTCCTGGTGCATGCGCAAAAAGAAGACTCGTGATGCTCAAATCCTGCTGCGGAGACATTGGGCATATGCCGGATTGACCCGAAAACACCGGGTGAATTTTTCTGTCTGGCGTTTATTGCCAGTCCCATCCAGCCTGTGCGCTTTGATTCTGGTTGAAAACAAGCCGTGCCGACGACAAAGAAAAGACACAACAGGAGAAAAATGATCAACGCAATACAAGAAACACTGGAATCTAAACGTGAAGCCGTTCACGGCCTGTTAAGGAGGATCGAAGCGGAAAAAAGATCCTTCATGCTGTCAACCGACTTGAGCGAAATATTCGACGAGTTCAGCAGGAAACGCGATGGACGTTCCCTGAAGGGGACCGTCATCAGCCGGGTTTTCAGGTTGGCCCAGGAATCAGCCATACGCCCGCCATGGATATACATTTCCGTGCGCCAAAGCATAGCTGAATGGAAATACCTGCGTTTTCATACAGAAGAAGTCCTTTGCGATGAGGTCAGCGTCAACGAGTTCCTGCGATTCAAGGAAGAGTTGATGGAACCAGGTCAAAACGAAAACCAATGGGTAGTTGAAGTGGACCTGCGCCCTTTTGAAAGAGGCTTCCCGAAATTGAAGGAAATCCGATCCATAGGAAGAGGCGTAGAATATTTGAATCGCCACCTATCAAGCCATATCTTCAAAGATCTGGAAAACGGATCGCGCAGCATCCTGGGTTTCCTGATGACCCACCAGTTGGAGGGCAGGCAGTTGATGCTTAATGACTTGATCCGCAACATCGACCAGCTTCGCGGCGCCCTGCGACAGGCTGAAGCTTTCCTCAAGACAACAGGAAGCAATACATCCTGGAACAGGATCGAAGAAAAAATGGCGCAAATGGGCTTTGCGCCGGGATGGGGAAGAACTGCAGGCCAGGTCCGGAAGATGCTCCAGATGCTTTCCGATCTTCTGGAAGCTCCGGATCCTCAGCAACTTGAAAACTTCCTCTCAAGAATTCCCATGATTTTCCGTATAGCAATCATTTCCCCGCACGGCTTCTTCGGTCAGTCAAACGTCCTGGGGAAACCGGACACGGGCGGCCAGGTGGTATATATACTCGACCAGGTCCGCGCGCTGGAAAAAGAGATGCGCAAGAATCTGTATGACCAGGGCGTCACGGTAGATCCCCAAATCGTGGTTGTTACCCGTCTGATCCCGGAAGCAGGCAACACCAACTGCAACCAGCGGCTTGAACATATTATGGGAACCGAGAATGCCAGAATTCTAAGAATACCATTCAGGAACGAAAACGACGAAGTCGTTCAACGCTGGGTAAGACGCTTCAATGTCTGGCCATACCTGGAAAAATTTGCCCACGAAGTAGAACGGGAGATACCCGCCGAACTGGGCGGAACACCGGATATGGTTATAGGAAACTATTCCGACGGCAACCTTGTGGCTTCCCTTCTTGCGCACAGGCTGAACATAACACAGTGCAACATCGCCCATGCGCTGGAGAAAAACAAATATCTTTATTCCGCGCTCCGTTGGAAAGAATATGAAGGCGCATACCATTTCTCCTGCCAGTTCACTGCCGACCTAATAGCAATGAACTCCGCTGATTTCATCATTACAAGCACCTACCAGGAGATCGCAGGACGGGAAGACAGCCAGGGACAGTACGAGAGCTACGGGTCATTCACGATGCCCGGCCTTTACAGGGTTGTAAACGGTGTGGACGTCTTTGATCCTAAATTCAATATTGTATCGCCAGGCGCCGACCCTAAAATATTTTTCCCTCACACAGAAAAAGACAAAAGAATCGAGGGATTGGGCGCGGCGGTGCACGGTCTGGTTTTTGAGCCCGAACGCGAAGAAGCCAGGGGTCATTTCGAGAAACCGGACAAGCCCATAATACTGGCAATGTCCAGGCTTGATCATGTAAAAAACGTTTCCGGGCTCGTGGAATCTTTCGCACAGTCACAGAAACTTCAGGATATGGCCAATTTGCTTATAGTCGGCGGCAATATAGATCCGGCGCTTTCGGACGATGACGACGAGCGCGCCCAGATAGAGCGGGTCCACGATCTCATGAATGAACATAAACTAGACGGCGCCATGCGCTGGATCAATATGCAAAGCGACAAAAACGTTGTTGCTGAGATCTACAGAGTTGTTGCAGACCACCGGGGAGTTTTTGTCCAGCCTGCGCTATTCGAAGCTTTCGGACTTACAGTCATAGAGGCAATGAGTTCGGGGCTGCCGGTCTTTGCGACCTGCTACGGCGGCCCGCTGGAAATCATAGAAGACGGCAAATCCGGATACCATATCGATCCTAACCACGGCGAAAAGATGTCACACTCGATCGAGAGGTTCTTTCAAAAGGCGACCGACAACCCTGAACTATGGGAAAAAATATCGAAAGGCGCTATGCGCCGTGTGCAGAAACGATACACATGGAAGTTGTACGCGGGACGCCTGCTGTCTCTTTCGCGGATTTACGGTTTCTGGAAACACATCTCCAACATGGAACGAGAGGAAACGCGACGCTACCTGGAAATGTTCTACGGCCTGATGTACAGGCCCCTGGCCGAAAAAGTTCCCGGCAACACTGAAACTCCAGCCACCTGAGGGCTATCCCGCATATCTCACAAAATTCCTGCTGCGAGCGCGGATAGCCCCACTGTGGACGGCACGCATTGACAAAACGCCAGATTGCAGTATGTCTATACGGCTGCTCCGACGTTTTACCAATTCGCGCCCTCGCAGCAGCGCTTTCCACGCTCTCACTACGAAATTCTGTGAGATATGCGGGCTATCGACTGGTCGGCCAGGACATGCATCATCCGAATTCATAAATCCGGAAGGTTCAAGCTGACTCTTGTCTCTTCAGTACTGTTACAGTAACAAGATGCTTGCGCTCTTCTTTCATGAGGTCATTAAGAAGCGCCCGTTGCGACGCATACTCGTGAGGAGTCACAGAAATAAGGTCCCCGTAAAACAATATGGATTCCCTTTCCATGGAAATGGCCGTATCAAGAAGGTTGTCCCTGTCAATCTTCGACACATCAAGATTGCCGAAAACAGATGTCTCTACATAAGCCGCACTCAGATAATCCTCGTCAAGATAACCGGCATTAACGTCAGGCGACTTGAACAGCCCTGAATCCTGGTTAAACAGCTGCTTGAATTTCTCTATATGTTCTTTCTCCTGGCCAATCAGGAAATCAACCTTGCCGTTTCCGACCTCCTGCTTTACCTGCTCGTACACCTCAATGCCCTTCTGTTCTATGCCAAGCCCGATATTTAACACAGCCTCAGGTGAAAAAATCATTCCTGGTTGCCTCCTTTTTTTAAACCCATTGCGCCAATCAGTCGTCTTTTCTGATTCTATCCATTTCCACGGTCACAAATCTATACGCGCAGTAGACTCTTCTCGCAAGCCGTGTTCCGGTTTAAACCGCGCCGGCATATCCGCTACTCTTCTAACGAGATAGCTTCTACCGGGCAACTTTCCGCAGCTTCCCTGCAGGAATCTTCCGCCTCGGGCGGAACCACATCCACTTTCGCGCGCGCCACGTCGCCTTCCATCTCAAAGACCTCGGGACAGGTATCCGGACAAAGTCCACAACCTGTACAAGTGTCCTGATCCACTATCGCTTTCATGTCCATTCTCCTTTTTATGTCCAGCGTGATCTATTCATGCGCCGATACCGGCAGGCTCTACTGCCTGTTTTACTTTAATTTGATTTCCTTTGAAGACTGCCATAACCCATGGATGTTGCAGTAAGCCATGGCGTATATGGTTCCTCCGGAGCTGATCTTCATTGACACGGTTCCCTCATGATGGGCATAGACCGGTCCTTCGTTCGGTCCCTTTACAGACTCTCCATGAGCTGCAAAACCAAAATGAGCGACATGAAAAGGCGCCTTTGCTCCTTCCGGCTGAAAATACAGGTTTATCCACCTGATATGATGCTCTGTCGTGTTCGGATGCGCAACGGCCTTGCCCAGTCCGGTTTTTACCTGGAAAAACTCATCGGCCTGCACCGTATCATCGCATTCTATCACCGGAACATGTTTCTCCGATTTCCAATCCGCGCTCTGAATCTGATCCTTTAACTCCGCCATAACGTTTTCCTCCACCTTTAATCCTTACCGGCAAACAATGCCTCCCATCAGCATATAAACCG
>CAZIXB010000050.1:0-9979 GCA_964543205.1 uncultured Victivallales bacterium | reverse complement strand
CACAGTGGGGCTATCCGCGCTCGCAGCAGGAATTTTGTGAGATATGCGGGTTAAATAATTGGGCTGTCCCGGATTATGATATGTTGAAGATAAATCTACATGAAGCTGAAAACGGAGCTTCCCGGCGCGTTACCAACCGGGAGATGCCTGCGCCGTCACAAGAAATGTTGAATGCGGCTAGGGCAGGTTACAAAAACCTTTCCTCTGAAGCCTCGGAAAAGTTGCGCGCTTTCATTCTTTCCCGTATAGACGCCAGGGGGGGATTCAAGGGTATGGATGAAAGTCCCGATATCTACTATAGCGTATTCGGCATTGAATGCATGCTTGCCGCAGGCATGGATATTGCCCCCGCTGGCATTGATAAGCTGCTACATGGGAACAGTTCCTCGACGGCGGGCAGTATTCTGGATATTGCATCCCTCATCCGGTTAATGTGCAGGACAGGGTATGCTGACAAGGGTGAAACGGCTGCTCTTGCCGGCCAAGCAGAAGAATTCAGGAGAGACGACGGCGGTTATGCCGACAGCCGGGATTGCCGAAACGGATCGGTGTACGCCTCTTTTCTTGCAGCGCTGGCTTATTGGGACATAAACGCGGAATTGCCCCTGGCAGATAGCCTGGTTGATTTCGTCCTCAAAAGGCAGGCTCCGGGAGGCGGACTGGTCAATAGATGTTACGAGGCTGAGCCTTGCTCCACTGCTACCGCAGCGGGTATTGTTATCCTGAACCGCCTTGGCGCGTTAACCGCTGTTAATGCTGACTGGTTGCGGTCGCTTGAGCGCCGAAACGGAGGATTTTATTTCTCATTGAAATCGAAAACGGCGGATCTTATTTCTACCGCCGTATCTGTTTACGCGCTTTCCCTGGTTTCCAACGGCCCGGGCGGAAACATGCGTCATGCGGAATTCGTGCAGTTGTTCTGGCATCCCGAAGGCGGATTTTGCGGCATCCAGGCGGGTGAGAGGCCGGACTGTGAGCATACATTCTATGCCCTGATGACGCTGGGAGGCCTGGTAAATGGTTGATCACAGCCGGATCAGAAAAGCAGGGGTCATGGCTGCGTCCAGTCTTGCCGCAGCCCTCAAAGAGGGTTCATGGCAGGGGTATCTTTCAAGCAGTGCGCTGGCAACCGCAGTGGCATGTTTTGCTCTTTCACGGCGCTCCCGAAGAGATTATCTGTCTGAAATAAAACGGTCATTGCAATGGCTTGCGCAAAATCAGAACCAAGATGGCGGATGGGGCGACACACCTGAAAGCAGAAGCAATATTTCAACCACGTTGCTGGTTCTTGCCGCATACGAGGATTCTGATGACGGCAGCTTTGATCGACAGCAGACTCTCGCCCGGAGCTGGGTGAGAAAAGCGGCGGGTGAATTTGCGCCTGAGAGCATAGCTTCGGCAGTCAGAAAGCGGTATGGTAATGACCTGACATTTTCCACGCCCATTCTTTCCGTGTGCGCCCTTGCGGGCATCCTTGGAGAGGAAGACCGCGCATGGCCATTGGTGCCGCAGCTGCCGTTTGATCTGCTGTTTCTGCCTTCGGGCTTGTGCCGTCGCGGTCTGCTCAGGGTTGTAAGTTACGCCCTGCCTGCGTTAATTGCCCTTGGTGTGCTTCGCCATGTCCGCCACCGTTCGCCGGGCATGCTCAGGCCAAAGGCCAGGGACGCTTTTATCCCGCGGGCGCTTCGCAGACTGGACAGAATGCAGCCTGCCAGCGGCGGATTTCTTGAAGCTCAGCCGCTCACCGGGTTTGTTGTCGGTTCGCTTTGCGCCGCGGGCTATTCCTCGTTGGAGGTTGTAAACAGGGGGTGCCGGTTCCTTCTGGATACCCAGCGGCCTGACGGGAGTTGGTCTATAGACGTCAACCTGAGAACCTGGCTTACATCCCTGTCTTCAATCGCTTTGACAGCCGGCGGGAAGCAAAAGTGTCTGTTGTCAACAGAACAAAAAAATCAGATCGTGCGCTGGCTGCTCAATGCGCGTGTTACTGCGCCCGACCCAATGACCGGCGCCAAAGATGGTTGGTCATGGACAGATCTTCCCGGCGGAACTCCTGATGCAGACGATACCAGCGCCGCGATGATTGCCTTGAGCCATCTTGACGCCGGAGGTCCGGAAGTTGAACATGCCGTTAAATCAGCCTCGGCCTGGCTGATTGGCCTGCAGAACAGGGACGGAGGCATTCCAACTTTCTGCAAGGGATGGACCGGATTGCATTTTGACAGGAGTTGCCCGGATATAACTGCGCACGCCGTGCGCTCACTGTCCCTGTGGCCCGAGTGTTCAGACGCGGCCGGCAGACGGTTTTTTAACCGGGCTGTAAGGTATCTGCGCCAGACTCAAAAGCGGGATGGGTCATGGGAGCCATTGTGGTTTGGCAACGAATCTGTGCCGGGTATGGGTAATCCTGTTTTCGGTACAGGCCGTGTTGTCAGCGAGTTGTCAACCGTGACAGACCGTTTCCCGGAACTGGGCGCATCGATTGCTTTGGGGCGCGATTTTCTTGTCCGGATGCAGAATAACGATGGAGGCTGGGGCGGGAGAGCCGGCGTTGATTCCACAGTCGAGGAAACATCGACAGCCCTAACTGCGCTTGCAGGGTCGGATAACCACGAAGCCGTTAACCGCGGCCTTGCCTGGCTTTCAGGAAAAATACTGGAGTCCGGAGGCGCGCCACGACCAGAGCCAATAGGTTTGTACTTTGCAAGCCTTTGGTATGCCGAATCCCTCTATCCCATTATTTTCGCGGTAAAAGTGTTCCGGTTTTTTTCTTGATCCCCGTTCTATTAAGCGTACCTTACTGCTTGAGTCCAATATCCCCCGAAGACTGCCAGTTCTTGATTTCGGGCAGGACGCGTGCAGATGTGTTGGTGGGCGAGCGCTTACACACCTGCATACCCACGCATTTGGGTTGCGGATGAAGGCCGCGTAGGGGGAAACCACCTATGACACTGATATTCGCCGGCAAGGCCGGCGATATTCGTGAAATCAGTGTAGTTCGTGGAGTAATTCACGGGTGTTGTGGACTCCGCAGAAAAAGATATGAATAGCTCAAGTTAAAGAAGAAAGTGTATGAGAAACATCAGTATGAATGAAACCGCTAAAATAAGAAACGTTGCCATTGTTGCCCATGTTGACCACGGGAAGACAACGCTTGTAGATCAGCTCTTCAGGCAGAGCGGTTTGTTCCGTGAAAATCAGCAGGTGGCCGAGCGACTCATGGATTCAATGGACCTGGAGCGCGAGCGAGGCATTACGATTACCTCTAAAAACGGCTCTTTTCTTTATAATGGTCACCGTGTCAACATTATTGACACGCCCGGCCATGCGGATTTCGGCGGTCAGGTTGAGCGCGTATTAAGGATGGCGGACGGCGCCTTGCTTCTGGTGGATGCGCAGGAGGGGCCTATGCCTCAAACTTATTTTGTGCTTAAGAAGGCCCTTGCCTTGCGTCTTCCAATTGTGGTTGTTATTAACAAGATAGATAAGCCGGACGCAAGACCCGATTGGGTGGTTGACCAGGTCTTTGATCTTTTTGTCAGACTTGAAGCGCCTCACGAAATACTTGATTTTCCTATCCTTTATGCGTCTTCAAAGGAGGGTTTTGCGTCTGATGAGTCCCACAGGCGGGGCAAAGATATGAAACTTCTGTTTGACGCAATCATTGAACATATACCGCACCCTTCGGGGCAAAGAGATGATGCGTTTCAGCTCCAGGTCAGCTCCATAGACTACAGCACTTTTCTGGGGCGGCTGGGTATAGGCAAGATTACCGGAGGCGAAGCCCGCATTAACATGCCGGTCGTAGTTTCTACGCGTGATGGGGAACTGGTTCCTTCCCAGATTACAAAACTCTACAGGTTTGAAGGCAGCGCAAAAATTGAAACCGATAGTGCGTCAGTGGGCGATATAGTCGCCGTAGCAGGCGTCGACGATGTTACTGTCGGCAATACATACACCTGTCCCGAGCGGCCAAGGCCGCTCAAGACATTTGAAGTCGATCCGCCCAGTTTGAGTATGATCTTTATGCATAATGATTCTCCGTTTGCAGGCAAGGAGGGTAAATTTGTTACGGCTTCCAACCTTGAGACTCGCTTAAAGCGGGAGATTCTCAGCGACGTGGCGTTGCGGGTGGAAGAAAATCCTGACGGGCGCGGGTTCAAGGTTTCCGGAAGAGGTGAACTTCATCTTTCAGTTCTTATAGAAAAAATGAGGAGGGAAGGCTATGAGTTCCAGGTTTCGTGTCCGAGGGTCATATTTCGCGAGGAAAACGGTTCGACTCTTGAACCGTACGAACTCGCTGCGGTAGATGTTCCTGAGGAATATTCGGGAGTTGTAATTCAAAAGCTCAATTCGCGGCGGGGGCAGCTGATTGAAATGTCCGGTCACAAGGGCGTAACGCGTCTTCAATACAGGATTCCGTCCCGAGGTTTGCTTGGATTCCGTCCGGAGTTTATGAGCGACACCAAGGGATTGGGCTTGATATCGTATGTTTTCCTGGAGTACGGGCCTTATGCCGGCGATATGCGCAATCGGAAGAACGGTGTTCTTGTTTCAATGCAGAACTGTACCACCATTGCATATGCGCTTTTTAATCTCCAACGGCGCGGTAAAATGTTTCTGCCTCCCGGTGTTCCTGTCTACAGGGGCCAGATAATAGGCGAGCATGCCAGGGGAAATGACCTGGTTGTTAATCCTGCCAAGGGAAAACAGCTTACAAATATGCGTGCGGCGGGTTCAGACGAAAACGTTTTGCTTACCCCGCCTACGGCTATGAGTCTTGAGGACTGCATTTCTTACATCAATGAAGATGAGCTGGTTGAGGTTACACCCGAGAGTATTCGTCTGCGGAAAATTACCGCCAACCTGAAAGAGATAGCCTGAGTATCAGGCTGTTCCAAGACTGCCGAATTGAGGTCTATCTTGTGCGCGGGGTTCTGAGCAGCTCTTCGAGCCTGGCGTTCATCTTCTTTACGGTTTCTTGATTCTCTGCGGCTATATTTGACTTCTGGCCGATATCTTCTGAAAGATCGTAAAGCTGAGGTTTATCGGAATTGCCCAGTTCTATATTTGTGTTTTTATTGATTGCCGGTCCATTGCGGGGCGGGATGAACGCCAGTGTGCCCTGGTGCAGGATAGTCGCATGGTTCATTCCTTCGGCGATAAGTTCATGTCTTCCCTGCGCTTCAGGATCAATCATTGCTTCCATTAAATCAAGGCTGTCGGGCGCGGCGTTTTCGGGAAGCTCAACATTTGCTAGCGAAGCGAACGAGGCGAGGAAATCCACATGGCAGATCATATTTGATGAGCGGCCAGGCGTTATCCTGTCCGGCCAGCGCATGATGAAGGGCACTCTTGTGCCGCCGTCGAATTTGCTGTATTTGCCTCCGCGCAGCGGGCCGGCAGGCTTGTGGCTCCCACAGAGCTCTACGGCTTTGTCTTTGTATCCATCGTCCAGCACGGGGCCATTGTCGCTTGAGAAGATCACTATAGTGTTTTTTCTGAGCCCGTGTTCATCCAGCGCCTTGATCATGCGTCCGACGCACCAGTCCATTTCCGCTATAACATCTCCGCGCGGGCCCAGGCCGGTTGAGCCGCGAAAACGTTCCGATGGAACTCTGGGCACATGGGGTTGATGGAAGGCATAGTACAGAAAGAAAGGATTCTCCTTGTTGTCGGAGACGAATGAAACCGCTTTATCGAGAAACCTTTCGGCCATTTCCTCGTCTTTCCACAAGGCCGAATTGCCTCCGCGCATGTAGCCTATCCGGCTGATTCCATTGACAATTGTGCCGTCGTGTCCATGGCTGTAACGCATGTTGAGCATGTCAGGATTTTCGCGGCCTGAAGGGATCCCTGGGAAAGGGTTTTCTTTGCCGTACGAAATGGCGATTGGATCGTTGGTATCCAGTCCGGACACTTTGTCCTGGTCGATGTACACGCACGGAACCCGGTCGTTGGTGGCGGGGAATATGAACGAGTAGTCGAAACCGATGTCCATGGGGGAGCCTTTTATCCGGCGGTTCCAGTTTACATTTCCGTCACCGATGCCGAGGTGCCATTTGCCCACAACGCCTGTGGTGTATCCTGAGGACTTGAGCATTGACGGCAATGTTGTCATATCCGGAGAGATGAGAGAAGGCGCATTGCCCGGGAGGATGCTGGCTTCGGGTTTGCGCCAGGGATAGGCTCCGGTCAGCAAGCTGTACCGGGAAGGCGTACATGTCGCCGCTGTTGCGTAACCTCGGTCGAATTGCATTCCTTCCGCGGCCAGACGGTCTATGTTCGGGGTTGGAATGGCGGTTCCGCCGTAGCAACCGACATCGCCGAATCCCAGGTCGTCTGCGTACATTATAATTATATTTGGTTTTGCCATGTGATAGTTCCTTCTATTATATCGCGAACCGCCTGGGTGAGCGACCGGCGAGCGGAATGATTGTATAGCGTAAGCGATAGCGGCCGGGATAAATTTTATATTTATCAAGAGTGTCAGGCCCGCAACTTGCAGTGCCCAGTCCACGCTGGCGGGCATCAATCAATACTGTAATCTCATCGCGTCGCTTTAATTCAAAAGTGTGATATGCTCCGGTTAAGTCCTGCGGCGTAAAATGGTGAGCGCTGAATCCGAATGTATCGCCACATTTTTGAAATTGAATCCCTGTTTTGTCTGCGCCGCGAAGGCTGAACCAAGAAACATCCTCCTTGTTTCCGTTTTCCTGTGGAACGATGTAAGGGAAGTACTGCTCATCCACGGCGCCTCTATAATGCCCGATGTCAGCGGCTGTTTTGCGATCACTGTAGCTTTCGAATGGACCTCGTCCAAACCAGTCGAGCCGTTCAAGCCCGCCGGGAAGTGTCATCTGCACTCCAAGCCTTGGCACATCCGGCATTCCCTCAGCGAAGCTGAATATATGCTCGCAATAAATCAACCCGTGTGGGGTGAACTTGTATGCATTATCGACATTAAAGGAACCTGTCCCTTTTGCGCAGCTATAGGTTGCCTTACTGGTAAGGAGGAAGTGGTTGCCTGATTTTGTGGCTGATACCTTATTGACGCTCATCTTCAATTTGTCATAGCCCGCGTTGCACCAGCGCCCCAGGGGTTTCCAGTCTGCGCGCCATTGCTCATCTTTACCTTTGACCCCATCATTATCCAGCGGTCCCCGCCAGATATTGAATGAGGGTCCGTCCATAATCAGCGTGTTGCCTCTTTGGCTTACTGAACGGATCGATCCGCGTTTTTGGTCAATCACCACATCTATATCGCTCTCGCCCATGCTTAGCCGGTTGCCATTTAACTTTACCGTTGCGCCGGGGCCGCGTCTTTCAGGAGCTGCCGGCGGCAATTGCTTGCCGCCTTTGAAAGGCAGTCGGATCTGCTCTTGCGCGACCTCGTGTCCGCGTTTACACCAAGGCTGCTTTTCCTTTGTTATGAAAATTATTTTCAGCCATGCTTCCTGGCCTTTGAGCATGGCAGGTTTTTTGAGGGGGAGATTGATAGCGGTTCCGCTTTGAGGGGCAAGTTGCATTGCTTTAATGTTTCCCTTTTGTGCGGGCTTTCCGTCAACTTCGACAATCCATACCCCTTCAAGCCAATCAAGTGATCTGAAGAATTGTGCATTGAAGACATGAATTTCGCCCTTTGCTGTTTTGCCGGCTGATATCCATACCGGCTGCGCGATCCGTTTAAATTCATGCATTTGCGGCTTAACAGACCGATCAGGCATGATCATGCCGTTGCAGCAGAAGTTGGAATCATTGGGCCTGTCCCTGAAATCGCCGCCATAGGCCCAATATTCCCGGCTGGTACTCGAATCTGTTTTCCTGATGCCCTGTTCAATCCAATCCCATATGAAGCCTCCCTGCAATCCATGATAGGCGTAGATAGTCTCCCAGTAGTCCTTCAGGCAACCGCATGAGTTTCCCATTGCATGCGCATATTCGCTCATAATAAACGGCCGCCGCGGATCTTTGTCCTTGTTTTCAGTCGTGGCGAAATCAAGTAAGGATTGTATGTTCGGATACATCGGGTTCTGGAGATCGTTGGAGCGTGCGCCGCCTTGATCAGACATGCTTTTGCTCTGTGTCCATTTTGGTTTAAGGGCGTTTTCGTTATGAAGAATTCGACTTGTATCGTACTGCCTTACCCAATCGGCGGCGATATCATGATTTTGGCCATATCCCGACTCGTTGCCCAGGCTCCATGCGATAACACACGGATGGTTTTTGTCCCTTTGAACCATGCGTTGTACCCGTTCCAGAAAAGGCTTTTGCCAGCGGGGATCTCGACACAATGTTCTGTAATTTGCGTGTGACTCGATATTGGCCTCGTCCACAATCAGTATCCCGTACTCGTCGCATAGATCAAGCCACTGCGGATCATTCGGGTAGTGAGCCGTTCTGACGGCATTAAAATTGTATTGCTTGAGCAAACGAATTTCCTTGATCATTGCTTTGAGGGATACAGTTTTACCTGTGTCAGGATCATGATCATGCCTGTTTACGCCCCGAATATATACCGGTTGTCCATTGAGCAGGAGAGAGCCGTCCTTGACCTCTACACTGCGAAAGCCTACCCGGCATGAGGTATGCTCAATAAGGGCGTCTTTTTCATCTTTAAGGGCCAGCACAAGGGTGTAAAGATGGGGACATTCATCGGACCAGAGCGACGGACGCTTTATTTTCACCGCAAGAGTTCCTTCATAATACTGCCGCCTGTAGGAATTGCTTATTTTTATGCCGGCAGGCGATGCGAGCGCCGGTTTTCCGTCAGGGTCGAATAAATGGGCTTCGACAGTATGCGATAGCTCATGGCTCGCGTTGGCGCAGTCATTATCAAAGATTCTGGGTTCGCAGGTAAAATGGAGCGATACTTTTATCGAAAGAACACCGTCCTTGTAATCGTTGTCCAGTTGGCCTCTGGCAAACACATCCGCAATATTTACAATATCAAAGCTTTTAAGCTTTACCGACCGGTGGATTCCAGCCATCCACCAGTGATCCTGATCCTCTATATAGGAACTATCGCTATAGCGTATGCACAGCACAGTCAAAATATTTTCACCTGCCTGCAAGTATGCGCTGATATCAAATTCTGTCGGTAATCTGCTGTCTTTTCCCATTCCTACGAATGCGCCGTTGATCATTACACTAAAGCAGCTTTCAACACCTCCGAATTCAATAATAGTGCGCCGTTTCTTCCAACTTTTCGGAATGGTGAATCTTGTGCGGTAAAGACCTGTGGGGTTGTGTTTTTCAGGAACCCATGGGGGGTTATTCGAAAAAGGCATTTGGACATTTGTATAGTGAGGTTTATCCCATCCCTGCATGGTCCAATTGCCCGGCACACGGATAGATGGCCACTTTCCCTTTGCCTGAGGGTCAAGGTCCGATGTTCTGACTGAATCAGGTCGTTTGAAATAGCGGAATTCCCAGTTGCCGTCCAGGGATTTGACCCATGGCGAACGCTCGGGCTTGCAGGTTTTGGCCTGTGCCATGGTTCGGTACGGGGTCAATGTCGCATGCATTGGGAGTCGGTTGATACCTGTTAATTCCGGGGTTTCCCAGTAATTTGGAAAATTATGAAGATTCATTATCGTTATCTTGCTCTGGTTGAAGCTCTATAAAATAATACTTAACTCGCATATCTTGCAAAATTCCTGCTGCGAGCGCGGATAGCGCCGCTGTGACTGCAAGAATTGCCAAACCGGCAGATTGCAGTATGTCTATACGTCTGTTCCGGCATTTTACCAATTCGCGCCCCCGCAGTAGCGCCCTCCACACTCTTCCACCGGATGGCGGACAGGCAGTTGCGAAATCCTGTGATAAATTATGATTAAAACATATTGCTTCAAAGCTAAGACATTGTCAACTTTGCTGACACATAACCGCGGACGAAGGCTTTTTAGCCCGCATGTCTCACAGAATTCCTGCTGCGAGCGCGGATAGCCCGCATATCTCACACTTTTTCGAGCAGAAA
>CAZIXB010000049.1:0-10362 GCA_964543205.1 uncultured Victivallales bacterium | reverse complement strand
GCTGTCCACGATAACAGCGGAGGTCGTTGTGCCTTCGCCGAACTCGGCCGTGTCGCCCGCGGCGGTGGGATCATCGGTCGCGCCAGCCGCATCAAACGAGTCGTTATCCCACTCCCCATCGGTGTCGCCTTCCCATGTGTTTGTTCCTGCCAATGCCAGCCCAACCGCCGACACCATCACCGCCATCCATACCGCTGCCACTGTAGCTTTCATGTCAACTCCTTTGTTTGTACGTCCAAGTTTTTTACCATAGATTTTTATTTCCAACCTTGACGTCATCGCCATAAACAAGCACAATATGGCCATGGCGAAAATCGATACTGTCAAAAGTTAACAGAATTCTTTCTGTATAAACATCTATTTATCAATTGGATAAATCCGTCCAGCAGCGCTTTCCACGCTCTTCCGCCGGATGGCGGACAGGCTACTACGAAATCCTGTGAGATATATGCGGGTTAAGCCTGCCCGCGCCGCGCCGGCCACAACGACCAACCGCGCTTCTTGAGCGTATCCAGAAGGACTGAGCCAAGAATAACCAGACCCAGCACCACCTTTTGGGTATAGCTTTCAACGTTTGTGAGGTTCATGCCGTTCTGAATTACCGCGATAATGAACGCGCCGGTCAGTGTGCCGGTGACCCGCCCCTGCCCGCCGGACAGGCTGCTTCCGCCAACAACCACCGCGGCTATCACATAAAGCTCGTACATCAGCCCGTAGGTAGGCGCTCCGCTCTTGAGCTGAGACGCCATCAGTACCCCGCCCAGGCCTGCCATGGCCCCGCTGACAGCATACACGAAGAGCAGAACCCGTTTTACCCGCACACCTGAAAGACGCGCGGCTTCAGCGTTGCCGCCCACCGCGTAGATATAACGCCCCAGAACCGTGCGGGTCATGAGCACATGCGCCAAGGCGTAGATCGCACCCATGAGAAGTACCGCGTAAGGCAGTGAAAACAGCGGCGATGTGCCCCGGCCCAGCCAGACGAAACTATCGGGAACCTGATAAATCGGCCGTCCACGCGAGATAATGTAGGCCAGTCCGCTGGCTACCTGCATCATCGCCAGGGTAACAATGAAGGGCGGTATCCGAAAGACAGTGATCATCGAACCGGAAAAAACGCCCACTCCCGCGCATAGCACAATCGCCGCCATGCAACCGGCAACCATAGCCGGCGCTGAGGCATCCGTCCCGCCGAGCCGCCCGATCAGCCAGGTGGCGGCCACAGCGCTGAGCGCAACCAGGCTTCCTACCGACAGGTCGATGCCGGCAGTGATGATAACCATGGTCATGCCCACAGCGACAATAGCAATCACCGCAATCTGGTTGGCTACGTTGAGAAGGTTAGCTGGCAGCAGAAAAGTCGGCCAGGTATAGCTGTCCGGAATCTTTAACGGCACATCGGATAAGGCTGGATAACGCTTCCCTATGCTGGCCACAAACGGCGCATAGTCGCGCGTGGTGGCCATGACCTGGGGAGGCGTTCCGGCGGCCACCGCAGCGTCCACTGCCCGCCGTACCGCCACCGGTTCCCCGCTGACGACCTGCACCGCCTTGAAACCTTGCTCTCTAAGCCTGGCTGCCAGAGCCTCTGCAAAGCGCTCGCCTTCAGAGTTGCCTTTGGAAACAACCAGAACGCGCGCCGAACTCGGACAGGACGCGTTCAGTTCACGAGAGAGCTGCGCCACCGCCTCCGGACCCTCCGGGTTTTGTTCCGACAGCGTGGCCCACGAATAATATGCGCAGAGAAGCAGAAGCACAAAGACCATGCCATGATCCGAAGTGAAAGTGGAGATAATTTTCCGGATTTTAGACAAAGTCATGGCCTCGCCTCCCCCAAGACACGGACAGGGCACCCGCTGTCATGTCCGACGGCCAGCGCCAGAATCTGCTCCTGCGTGGCGCCGGCGGGGTCGCCGATTTCACCACGCACCCGCCCTTCGTGCATAACCAGCGCCCGGTGGCTCATCCCCAGGATCTCGGGAAGTTCTGACGAAATTATGATCACGGCCTTGCCGGCAGCCGCCAGTTTATTGATAAGCGCATAAATCTCGTACTTGGCCCCGACGTCAATACCCCTGGTGGGCTCATCGAAAATAATCACCTCGAAGTCCGATTCCAGCCACTTGGCCAGCACCACTTTCTGCTGGTTGCCGCCGGAGAGATTGCGCGCCGGCGTCTCGGCGTCGGGCGTCTTGATGCGCATGCTGTCGGCATGACGCATAAACGACTTGCGCTCTGCGCTTTTGTTAATCAGGCCAAATCTGGAAAATCCGGACATGTTGGGCAGTCCGAAGTTCTCCCGCACACTCATATCCAGGATCAGTCCCTGGCCCTTGCGGTCTTCGGTAAGCAGACAGATACCATTGCGTATTGCGTCAGAAGGCGATTGAATCTTCAGGCGTTTCCCATCCAGCCAAATTCGTCCGGAGCCCGCGCGATCGGCGCCGAATATGAGGCGCGCGGTTTCCGTTCGACCCGCGCCTACCAGGCCGGCAATGCCCAGTATCTCCCCCGCCCGCACTGTAAAGGATACGTTGCGCACCTCACTGCCCCGGGAAAGTTTTTCGACAGTCAGGCGCGCAGCGCCAATCTTCGCCTGAGCGCTCGGGAACTCGTTCTCCATCTTTCGGCCTACCATCATCTCGATAAGCCGCGGCTTGGCGATGTCCCGAACACGTTCGGCGCCCACGCTCTCTCCGTCCCGCAGCACGGTCACGCGGTCGGCGACGGCAAAAACCTCCTCCAGCCTGTGGCTGACGTAGATAATTCCCATCCCGCCCGCCTTGAGTTCGCGTATAACGGTTAAAAGCCTGTCAACCTCGCCGGCAGTCAGAGCCGCGCTCGGTTCGTCCATAACCATGATGCGACATTCCAACCCCAGGGCCTTGGCAATCTCAACAACCTGCTGCTGGGCCACGGTCAGGTCACGGCAAAGCGTGTCGGGATCGATTGCCACGTCCATACGCCGGAAAAGCCGATCTGCTTCCCGGCGTTCCTGCCCCCGCAAAGTAAAACCAGCCCGGGTCTTCTCCCTGCCCAGGAAAATATTTTCCGCAGCCGAAAGCGTGGGCACAAGGTTGAATTCCTGGTGGATGACGGCCACGCCTGCCCGCCGGGCATCTGCCGGTGAACCAATATTACTGTCATGTCCGTCGATGGTGATCCGCCCTTTGTCGGCAAAGTAGACTCCGGAAAGAATCTTGATCAGGGTGCTTTTGCCCGCGCCATTCTCGCCAACCAGCGCCAGAACTTCGCCGGCGCGCAGTTCAAGGTCTACGCCTTTCAGCGCCTTGACGCCAGGGAAGGACTTCTCTATGCCCTCCATCCGCAGCAGGGGTGCGCCGCTCTCCGGGTCGGTTGTCGAGAGGTGGGGGTACGCTTTCACCTCGCTTCTCTATCCGCGTCCGCCCTGGTGAAAAGCCCGCAGGGAACCAGGATAGTCTCAGGCGCTTCTTCGCCGGACATGTAAGCATAAATCGCTTCGATAGTCTTGCGCCCGATAGTCCGCGGTTGCTGGATCACATCGGCGTGAATTTTGCCTTCCCCAATGGCCTTGCGGGCTTCGGGCACTGCATCAAAACCGACAATCTTAACCTCGCCGAGCTTCCCGGCCTTCTCTATCGCGGCCAGCGCGCCCAACGCCGAATCGTCGTTGATGCCGAACACGCCCGACAGATCCGGGTGGGCCTGAAGCAGATCCTCGGCAACCTTGAAGGCCTTGTCTTTCACGCCTCCGCCGGGCAGCTTGGCGACAATCTCAATGCCTTTGGTCTTGGCGAGTTCTTCCTCGAAGCCCTTAACCCGCTGAATTACCGACTCCACTTCGGGGTGGTCGATGATCGCGACCTTGCCCACACCGCCCAAAGCCTCGGATAAAGCCTTTGCCGCCTCGCGGCCGCCGGCGACGTTGTCGCTGGCTACATGGCAGACGACATCCGCCCCCTCGGCAAGACAGGCGATGTCCGCGGTGAAAACCGGGATCCCCGCGTCGTTAGCAGCGGCTACCGATGTGCCGACACTCTTCGAGTCGCACGGGCTTAGCACAATGGCGCTGACCCGTTTGACAATAAAATCCGCCAACTGATCCTTCTGCCTGGCAACATCAAACTCCCCGGCGGAAATCAACAGTCGATACCCTCGCTTGTCGGCCTCCTCCTTAAGCCCGGCTTCCAGATCCTGATAAAAGGGATGAGTACGGGTCAACAGCGATACACCGATAACAACGTCGGAGCCGGAAGCATCGGCCGCATCGCCCCCTCCGCCTTTCCTGCCGTCGCCGCAGCCGGTGATCCCCAAGGCCACAAACGTCACCATGGTTATTATCGCTGGAATCTTCAGTGAGTATTTCATTTCAGTCTTCCTTTCTGTTGTTTGTTTGTCCACCCGGCAAGCCGGGTTTGCCTGCCAGCACACGCACCTCCGCGGGATGAAGCCCGCGGCTGTACACGCGAACCTCGTCCATAACGCCCTTGAACCTGTTTCCTTTCCAGGTACTGGCATGATTAGACCCCACGTATACCGGATCCCCGGTCACAGGCAGCTTGCCGCTGACCCGGCATTTTGCAACTTCCCGGCCGTCTATGAACAGACGCATAACACTTCCGTCGTAGGTACCGGCAACATGAGTCCACTCGCCCGGCTGGGGCGAGGGTCCTTTCAGCAATCCCAGCTTGTATAATTCGAACTTCAGCCCCCCCTCTATCCAAAGGCGATATTGTCTGCCCAGCTGCTTCCCTTTCTGAAGCACGCGACGACGCTTGCGGTGGAGATCATCCGGCTTGATCCAGGCGGCAATGGTGATGCCTTCCATGGGATTGAACTTGGGCCGATCTTTGAAGATCACCTGGTCATCGTCACCGTCAAATATCAAGGCGCCGCCGAAACGGCCTTCACCGCGGCGGGCTCCTCCATCAACGCTTCCTGTTGCCCCGGTCGGCGAACTGTCCACAATGGAATCCGCCTCCTGGTCTTCGAATGCCAAATGCAGGACAAGGTCCGCATCAATTTCGAGCCTGTGTTTTACATTCCCCGATATGGCGTTGCCCGCCGGTGACCGATCCCTGACGCCATTTATCGAAAGATTGTACACGGTTTCGGCCTTCAGGCCCGATGTGCTCAATACGACCGATTTCATGTCCTGATCCAGTTCGGCGGAGGTAACCTTGACGCCGCCGTCTATGGCGTAGTTGCCGACTTTCCGGGCCGACGCCTCGTCCAGCGGTTCCGAGAATACGATAGCGACTACGCGCCCCTCCTCAACGGCGCCGACCTCCGTAACCTGCGGCGGCGACCGGTCGTCGATTTTAAATTCGCTCGTAACACAAGGACCGGCTGGTTTGGCTTCACGGAAGTATTGTCCCTTCAGGACCTTGCTGCTGAAAAGATGGAACGGTCCATCGTACACGGGAGATTGTGTTGCAGGATCGCGCCCATCAGTCGTGTAGCGAAGCTCGTAGTCCGCGGTAAAAAGCGATCCGTCCATCTCCACGGAAACGGCATCGTCGTAGCGGCCCCCATTGGGATCGAATGACGGCCTCGGGGCGGGCGGATCGAACCGGTCGTAGAGGTCCTGCGCCGGGCCGGCCGCATCGTTGTCGTTCCGGGCAACGGTCATGGCAAAGACGCGAATCTTCGGGTTGTCGGGCAGCTTAATCTCAGTCGCGCCCTTAGGCAGAGGCAAACCGTACTTGAACAGATAACAGAACACATAGGGTTCGTTCCATCCCTTCCTCCCACGCGGGGCCCAATGCCGATGGGTCAGAAGCAGACCGATTGTGTCGCGTTTGATGAACGCCGGTTGAAGCTTCGCGGGGTCATCCGTAAGCTCTCCGCCGAGCATGCAACTGTCCCATTGACCTATAACCCCAGACCAGCTTTGGACGCCAAGGTTAACGGACTTACCGCCGAGTTCAAAGTCGCCTTGCGTGTCCTCGAGGGCGGATGCCAGCAAATACAGCCGGTTGTAATCTCCAGGCGGGAGTTTCACCGTCTGTCCCCGGCACACAAGCGCGTTCTTTCGTCCGTCTTCCGTCGACCCCGTCTTAAAGGCGATCCCTTCGCTCTCCACCACGTCGGGAACCAGCTCGGCCGGAAGCGCGCGTCCGTGTCCGTCCATGTCGCCATCGCTGCGGTTGGCGTCGGAACTGATCGCGTCCAGATCGTACTCCAACGCCACATGCGCGCATACCGGCGCGGAAAGCCTTGCCGGAGGGTTCCCAAGTTTAAGCGCAAAAGTCCGAGGGCGGTAGGGCTCGAAATCGCAAACCAGCTTGCCGTCCACGAGGTCTGCCTCGCCGATTTCCTCTTCCATGCCGTTGAGCTCACGCGCGGCAACGATTGGCGCGGCCGGCGACAGAGTCACCCCTTGGGCAGCCCTGCCGTGAAGTTCCTGGAGACGAACAACCGCCTCGTCGGTATCCTCGGCTTTTTTCAGAGCCTTGACCGACACCTGCGCGGAGCTGACCTTCAACAACGAAAAACGTTTGCCCAGCTTCCCTGGATGCGCCGGACTTTCGAAAACCACCGGCGGCTGGTTTAGCCTCGCCGCTTCCCATGGAACTCCGCCCCGGCGCCAGTCGCCGGTGTGCGCGGTCAGAGCAAAGAGCATATGGTGACGTCCGATATCCTGCGGGTCCTCGTCTCTCGGATTCCTGACCAGAGTCAGGCGGATGGTTTTCTCGTCCGGCTTGTTTGAACCGTATTTGCAGTCGTCCAGAATCGCGGCTCCGTAGCTGCCGTCGCTCGCGCTCAGGTCGATCCACTGCTGCGAGGGCGCCTCGTATTGTTCGGGATGCGCCGTCGGCCGCTCAACAGTTCCAAGGCCCAGATCGTAGGTGGCATTCTGGTTCGAGACGCTCAACGGAAAGACCGCCTTGAGGCATGTTTCATAGGTGACCCATTCAACGTCAGTCTCAAACTCCAGTCGGTTGCCCGCGCCGCCTGCGGCCAGGCTGATTTTTTGAACGAAACGCGATCCATGCGCCTCTCTCGTCACCTGCACCGTTACCCGTACCGGCCCAGATTCGACAATCCGTACCTGCGCCGGACCGGAAACGCAGGCATAAGGCTCCCTGCTCAAGTCTTTCCAGTCCATATTCCAGGCCGGCCATTTTGCGGGCTTGTCCCGCATCAGCACCAGACGAATCGGCGCCGAGAGCACCTCCCGTCCCGCGGCTTTGTCTGTGATAGACGCTATGTCGCCGTTGGCGTCCAGTTGCGCCCGGTAGCGGCGATTTTCCAGGCTGGACTCCGTCACCTTCAATCCTGTGGTCAGCGCGCAGGACGATTCCGCCGGGCGCGCGTCGAAAACTGCGAACCCCACCGAGGGAAGCTTTGCCAGAAAAATCAGCTGAAGCACATCGTCCTCCCTGCGAACCGCCTGCGAGGGCGTCTCCTTGCCGTCCGGCCCAAACACCCGCACGGCCCCAGGCGCACCGCCGGGATATCGCAGAGTGACTTCGACGACATCTTCGCGATTGATCGACAGCGGATTGAAAACCACCAGCGCCCGACCTTCGACCTGCGTATCCATCGCCCGGCAGACCGCGCCAACGCCATTTTCCAATACCGCGGCAAACTGGTTCATGGCCACGACTTCGTCGTTCCAGGACCAGTAGTAAACCTTGGGAATGCTGGTGCCCGGCAGAATGTCGTGCATCTGCTGGGCCAGGAACCGTGTCCAGGCGGCGGTCAACTTATCTCGCGGATAGCGCGCCGCCCCCAGCCACTCGGCCGCGACAGACGCCCGTTCGGCTGCGTCAGCCAACAACTCGTTTTTTCGGTTCCAGCGTTTCATGTAACCGTGCGAGGTGATGGATCCGGCCGAATGTTCCGTGAGAAGCAGGTCGCCTTCGTAGCGGGGCAATTTGGCGATATGCCCGGGTTTCAGATCGTCGAAAATCCTGTCGGCCCGATCGCTGATCACGCGCACCGGTCCGTCGGCGGCCACACTGTCGTTGACGGCCTTGATAGAACTCTCCTTCGGTCCGCCGCCTTGGTCTCCTGCGCCGTGATAAACGCAATCGACCCAGAGACCGGAATCCCGGGCCGTCTGCCGCATGTTCTCCGTCGGCTCCTTGTGAAGTCCGGGCTCGAGACTGCTGATGTACGAACCTGGATTAACCGCCGCCACCACCCCGCGCCCGTCGGGTCCGACCCACACTCCGAGGGGAGGAACGCTCCGCGGGCAGCCCCAGCTCAGCTTCTGGGTAATGAAGCCTTTCAGTCCGCAGTGCGCGGCAACCGACGGCAGCGACGCCGGGAAACCGAAACAGTCCGCGAGCATCACGTCGCGACTGACCTTGCCGAACTCCCGCTTGAAGAACCCGTTGCCGTAGAGGGCCTGGCGAATCAGGCTCTCCGGCGACGGCACGTTGGCGTCGTAAGCGTCGACCGAGGCGCCGCACACCGCCCAGCGGCCCTTGGCCACGTATTCCTTGAGCTTTTCGTAAAGTTCGGGATAGTACTCCCTGGCCAGCATGTAGCGATAGGAACCTTCAAAATTGAAAACGTAGCGGGGATATTTCTCGAACTTGTCGAAGTTGTATTCGAGCGTCCTAGGTATCCAGCTCTTAATGGTCGACTGGATGTCCCACCGCCATTGCGTATCCAGGTGCGCGTAACCGATGGTGTACAGGACTTTTTCCGTGGCAAGATCCACCGGGTTCGACTGAGGAACTCCTTCCGCCCACGCCGATGCAGTCAGCAAACCCGTCAATAAAAGACGGATTCCTGTTCGACGAATCATGGAATACTTATTCATCTCGACACCCGTTCTTCGATCCATTTCATTCTTCCGGCGCCAGCAGTCCGCCCGGTCCGTCGCCCTTGGCGTTGCGAAGCTGCCAGACATGGCCGCCCAGCGCTTCGTTAGCGCCGCCAGCCTTGTAGCGCACGGTCTGGCCAACCGGGACGCGCAGACGGGTTTCCTTTGAGATTTTGGGATCGTTTTTCGTCCCGGCGCCGCTGGATTCAGTGACGTCAAAGTCGGCAATCGCTCCTTTGATACCGGAGTTGCCGCTGCCACTGTCAAGCGTGATACTCTGAAGCAGATCAAGATCAAGTTGAGCCAGAAGTATGGCCTTGTCGCAGGCTAGTTCCGCCCGTCCGTACCGGGTAAGATTGTCCTTGTCCTCCTTGTCTTCCTTGTCTTCCGAGCTAAGGTCAAGTTTTCCGGTCAGATTGATATTCCCGGCAATGCCCTTGTGTATCATCAAATCCGAGGCAGTGTGATTTACTGAGGCTTTTCCTTTTATGTTGCCGATTGTGACATTCCTGTAATTACTGATCGATATTTCCACTCCGCTTTTTGAAACGTAGCCCCTCTTCAGTTTACACGCTTCAATGGAACCGATGTCAGCATCGCCTGAACTGTTGTTTCCGTCCAGCGATATCATGCCGGGAAAAGGCCTACTGGTTCTGGCGCCTTTCGTAGTCGTTTTGATGCTTCCTGCTGTCAGGGCGCCGAAATGATTAATCAAAACATTGCCTCCGTTCCATGCGCCGGACTCCGCGCGAATATCGCCGGGCTTATCGGATGTGCCGACGGTTACATCCCCTGCGCCGAAAACGGTTATCGATCCAGCGCTGGCTCTGGCTCCCGGCGCGTAAGCATGCAGATAACCGACGCGAACAACTCCTGCGCGATTGTCTTTGCTGCCCAGGGTAATGCTGCCCGCCCGGTAATCGGAGTTCGCGCTTATGTGCTCGGCATGCGTATCGATGCCACCCATATCTATATCGCCTACGTTCTCAATGACGATATGCGATGAGCTGATTTGGCTGCCCCGGAATGTTAGAATGGCCGTCTCGGCCTTGCCGGTGACGGGGCCTTTGTTCAGGTCCAGTGTCAGTTGGCCGGCAGCATGATCGCTGATCAGGGTATGTGCGCCAAGATGAAAAGGGGTTGGTTTGGATCCATAATCGGAAAACTTGTACAGCCAGTTCGGAGTTTTACCAACTGCGTACAGCGGATGATCCGGAGTTTCGACAAAGTTAATTGATGCAGATTCCCCGTCAATTTGCTGGTCGCCGTCAATGGTCAGTTTCGCGACTGCGGGCGGAGCGGAATCAGTAGTGAAGCTTCCTGGCTGCGACCAGTTGTGCCCGACATAGTTTTCAAGAAAGGTCCGCACAAAATATTTCTGCTGACTGTCAAGCTTATCGATCACCCTTTCAAATTCCCCGGACTTCAAGCCTACAGGTATAACCCTTGCCCAACTATTTGTCGACTCAGTGCCTGCGTCTTTCCCTGCGTTAATGCATATAAAAGCCCTTGGGATAGGAGAGCCCCCTGTAACCTCGCCGCCGACGATGGCTGAGTTCCATGACAGTTTTTTTGCGATCGGCTGCGTTTTTTGAGTG
>CAZIXB010000048.1:0-10415 GCA_964543205.1 uncultured Victivallales bacterium | reverse complement strand
GCATTGGAGATTTTGCAGTTGCTCCGGTTTTCTGAAATGCTTGCTGATTTTTTTAATGGTGGGCGATACAGGACTTGAACCTGTGACTTCTACCGTGTGAAGGTAGCGCTCTAGCCAACTGAGCTAATCGCCCGGGTATTTCCATGAAGTGAATCAAGCTCTTACCATAACCATACAGGGAATGTCAAACATTCACATTGTGTATCATTGTGCTTTTGTTATTTTAGCCTTAAAGCTGAATATGGCGCCATGGCGGATATGAAAATTACCAGAAAATCTTCCAGGGCGGTCAGGGAGTTGAAAAAAGCAGTGAAAGGGGATATAATGAAAGAGCTTGAGGAAGGCAGGAAGATGAACATTAATTTCGGTAAAATAGCGGAAATTGCCGGAAAATGTTCAGATGTAATTCCAGTGGCTGTTCAGCACGCAGACACCGGGGAGGTGATTCTGCTCGCATATACCAACCCGGAGGCTTTCAAAAAGACCCTTGAATCAAGATCGCTGGTATTATGGAGCACTTCGCGCAACGAGCTGTGGGAAAAAGGGAAAACTTCGGGTGAGACGTTCGAGCTTATTGAGGCGTACGTCAATTGCGAACAGAATTCTCTGCTTTACAAAGTGCGTCCGAGGCGGGGCGGAATTTGCCACACTAAAAATTCCAGAGGCGAGCCCCGAAACTGTTATTACAGGAGAATTAATATCAAGAAGATGGAACTGGAAAATACTAACCCATAGCAACTTCGGGGAGCCGGGCTCAGGGTACGGGATGATTGATAAAGCATATAGAGCAGAAAGGGAGCAAAGAACCTGATGAAATTTGTCTGTCCATATTGCAAACACAAGATGGAGGGAGAGCTTTCCCGCAGGTGTCCGAATTGCGGCAAAATGATGAATATTCCCGAAAAATATTTTCCCGGGAGCGAGGAAGACAAGAGGCGGCGCCAGAGCAAGAAAAAGCAGATTAAGAAGATCGGTGAAAAACAAAAATTTGCGCAGGCGCCAAACCTGCCCGGTTTTTTTTCGGGTCGAAGGAAACCGATGCATGTGGCGCTTCCTCTGATTTTAATGATTATTGTCGGCGCGCTGTTGCTTGGGCGGGTGGGTCGGAAAATGCAGGAATCCGGCAGGACGCGTAGAGAGTTGGTTGCAATGGGGGAACTGGAGGCAATACGGATCGGCCTCGAGCTTTTCCGACATGATTGCGGCAGGTATCCTACCGAAAAAGAAGGGCTGAGGGCGCTTGTGCGGGATCCAGGCGTTGAGGGCTGGGCCGGACATTATGTAAGGATAATGAAGCCTGATCCTTGGTACACAAAATACAGGTACTCGGTGGAAGACGGGGAAGTGATGGTTTATTCATGCGGCAAAGACCGCAAATGCGGTACAGGAGACGACATATACGCCGAAGAGCCTGATCCAGAGGCGCTCCGGGAACATATACAAAGACAGGAAGAGAGGAAGACATCGGGATGATCCGGGGTCTGATTTATGGATCATAGCCCGCATATCTCACAGAATTCCTGTTGCGAGCGCGGATAGCGCCACAGCAAGGGCACGAATTGACAAACCGCCAGATTGCAGTATGTCTATACGGCTGCTCCGGCGTTTCACCAATTCGCGCCCCCGCAGCAGCGCTTTTCACGCTCTCACTACGAAATCCTGTGAGATATGCAGGATAGTGATTATGAGACGGAATCAATATTTTCTGATAACCGACGTGACCACTCCTGCCAGTTCGAGGGTATTTTTTGGATAGATGGGCTTATATTTCTTGTTCGCTGGTTCCAACCGCATGCCTTTCTTGTCATTGACGAAAAATTTCATGGTCCATTCGCCGTCGACCTGCGCGATTACAATATCATTGTTCTTTGGTTTCCGGCCTTTTTCAACCAGCGCCATATCTCCCGGGCATATTCCGGCATCTGTCATGGAATCGCCGGTGACTTTCAGCATGAAAGTCGCTTCGGGCTTGTCTACCAGGAATTCATCCAGGTTCATTGTGTCGATAAGTTCCTCCTCTGCCGGGGACGGAAATCCGGCCTGGATTGTGCCAAGCAGTTTTATGGAGCCGGTTATTTTTTCGGTAAGGGCAATTTTGCGGCCTTTCTTTTTTACATAACCTTCCTCGTCAAGCTTGAGTAGAAGCGAAAATACTGAGCTTTTTGTCTTATACTCAAATATTTCCAGCATTTCATTGTAGCCCGGTGTCCGTTTCTCTTTGGCGTAGAAAGCCTTCAGCCTTTCTATTTTTCTTTTCATGTCCGGTATAGTCATTTTTCTGATCCCCTGTGTTGATAAAAAGGTAAGACTAGTCTGGTAAAACTAAAGTTTTAGCGCAAGGAATATCTATTCGGAAGCAAAATTAAAGTGTTGTCCTGTTTGTAAAGGCAGTTCTCTTTTTCTTTTCCCTTGAAGGATTGATCCGGGTGGAATAATCTCAGCGTTTTACTTAGGAGATGGAAATGCAAGGCAAAGGCACAGGATATGATGATCGTGTATTGAACGAGGGCGAAGTCGTTCAGGTGTGCGACAATGCAGTATCGGAATGGGACATCAAGGGCAAAAAGGTATTACTGGTGATTCCAGACGCCACAAGAACCTGTCCCCTGAATATGATGTTCCGGCTTCTTTACGAAAGGATGGCGCCCGAGGCAGAGGCGCTTGATTTTCTTGTGGCCCTGGGTACACATCCGCCGATGAGTGAAGAGCAGATTTATGATCATGTGGGCATTACCCCCGGCGAGCACCGGACAAGGTATCCTAAGGCAAGGTTCTTTAACCATTTATGGAAGGATCCCGGCGCACTTTACGAAGTGGGCACAATTCCTGAGAGCCGCATATCCGAGCTTACCGACGGTCTGTTTGGAATGGATGTGATTATCACCTGCAACAGGATGATGCTCGATCATGACCTTGCGGTTATTGTTGGACCTGTCTTTCCTCATGAAGTTGTAGGATTTTCAGGCGGCAACAAGTATTTCTTTCCCGGCATTGCCGGACAGGAGATTATAGATTTTTTCCACTGGCTTGGGGCTGTGATAACCAACCGGGAAATAATTGGAAACAAGCACACGCCTGTAAGAAAGGTTGTTGACGAGGCTGCTTCGCTTCTTCAGATTGAAAAGAAGGCCATGTGTCTTGTGGTCAAGGGCGAAGAGCTTGCGGGTATTTATTATGGAACTCCGGCGGAAGCCTGGTCGTCGGCCGCGGATCTTTCTGCCCGGATTCATATTGAATATCGGGACAGAACCTTTGACACTGTGCTTTCCTGCGCTCCGAAAATGTATGACGATATCTGGACCGGGGGAAAGTGCATGTATAAAACAGAGCCCATTGTTTCCGACGGGGGCAAAGTGATAATTTATGCTCCGCACATAAAGGAAATTTCTCCAGTGCACGGCAGGGTATTGCATGAAATCGGCTATCATACGAGAGACTTTTTCCTGAAACAGTGGGATCAGTACAAGGG
The DNA here is from genome assembly GCA_964543205.1 of uncultured Victivallales bacterium. Lineage (GTDB taxonomy): Bacteria > Verrucomicrobiota > Kiritimatiellia > UBA8416 > CAYSRM01 > CAYSRM01. The sequence continues at coordinate 6,946 of CAZIXB010000048.1, read as the reverse complement.
ATTTCCGTGGGGAGTAATAGCGCATTCCACTCATGTGAAGGGAGTCGGGACTTATGAAAACGGGGTGGAGAAGCCGCGGGTGGAGGTAATTCTTGCGACCGGAATCCCGGAGGACATCTGCCGCAAGGTGAATCTTGGATACATGGATTACCGGCAAATTGATCCGGAGTCATATGCTAACAGGGAAGACGAAGGAATTCTGTACGTGCCGAAAGCAGGAGAAATTTTATACAGGAAGAAGCAAGGCGCCTGAAAACGGCGTGAACAATTGACAAACAAAAAAGGAGAAAAGCAGATGAGCGACAAAGCGGAGATTGGTGTGGTTGGACTTGCGGTAATGGGCGAGAACCTGATTCTTAACATGGAAAGCAAAGGATTTACAGTTGCCTGTTATAACAGGACTGTGAGTAAGGTTGACAATTTTATTGAAGGAAGAGCCAAGGGCAAAAAGATTATCGGTTGTCGCAGCGTGGAGGAGTTTGTGTCGAACCTTGAAAAACCCAGGCGCATAATGCTTATGGTCAAGGCCGGCAAGCCGGTGGACGCTTTTATTGAACAGGTTCTGCCTCATCTTGAAGAAGGTGATATTGTTATTGACGGGGGCAACAGTCATTTTCCCGACACTATACGCAGAACGAAGTATCTGGAAGAGAAGGGTCTGCAATATATAGGAACCGGCGTTTCCGGGGGCGAGGAAGGCGCTTTGAAAGGTCCTTCAATTATGCCTGGCGGAAGCTCTGATGCGTGGCCGCATGTGAAGGACATTTTCCAGTCTGTCGCCGCCAAGGCTCCGGACGGTACGCCTTGTTGCCAGTGGCTCGGCCCTGACGGCGCCGGTCATTTTGTCAAGATGACTCATAACGGGATTGAATACGGGGATATGCAGCTCATTTGCGAGGCTTACCAGCTTATGTCCAAGGGTCTGGACATGAGCCCTGCTGAGATGCACGAGGTTTTTGAGGATTGGAACCAGGGCGATCTGGACTCCTATCTTATAGAGATCACTTCGGAAATACTTTCCAAGACCGACCCGGAGACCGGGAAGCCCATGGTTGATCTTATCCTGGACACGGCCGGCCAGAAGGGCACCGGCAAATGGACTTCACAGGCTGGTCTGGATATGGGCGTTGGAATTCCGCAGATTGCTGAAGCGGTTTTTGCGCGGTGTCTTTCCGCGATAAAGGAAGAGCGTTTAGCCGCGTCGGAAGTTCTTGCCGGACCTGACAAGAAGTTCTCCGGGGATAAAGATGTTTTCATCAAGGAACTCCGCCAGGCGGTATATGCGGCTAAGATATGTTCCTATGCGCAGGGCTTTCAGCTTATGAGGGCCGCCGCAGCTGAATACGGCTGGGATCTCAATTATGGCGATATTGCGCTGATGTGGAGAGCCGGTTGTATTATCAGGGCAAGGTTCCTGGACAAGATCAAGGCGGCTTTTGAAAAGAACATGGAATTGCCCAACTTGCTTTTGGATGACTATTTCAAGGAAGTAATTGACAATTCGCAGGCAGCCTGGAGGAATGTTGTTCGGGCAGCTATTGAAATGGGTATTCCGGTTCCCGCAATGGGCACAGCGCTGAACTACTATGATTCGTACCGGTGCGCAAGGCTCCCTGCGAACCTGTTGCAGGCTCAGCGGGATTATTTCGGAGCGCACACCTATGAACGGCTGGACAAGCCGCGAGGCGAGTTTTTCCACACCGATTGGACCGGGCGAGGCGGCAAAACTTCGGCTTCAACTTACAGTGTGTAGCAGATGGAGCCGGCGGGCTCCGGCGCGGACTTGAGTTCGCGCCATCGATTTGCGGATTATTCAGGCATATCAGGAGGAAAATATGGCTAAGAATGTTGTTGTGGCTCAATCGGGCGGACCCTCCCCGGTGATTAACAATTCTCTCAGGGGGGTAATAGACGGGTGTATGGACTTGCCTGGCTTCGGACAGGTTTTCGGCGGCTGGCATGGCATTGAAGGCGTGCTCAGGGAAGAACTGGTGAATCTTTCCGCTCAGAAGCCGGAGGAAATAAAGCTTCTTTCGGTGACACCTGCCGCTGGATTTATAGGGACATGCCGTTACAAGCTGAAAGAGCAGCAGGAAGAGGATTTCGAGCGGGTTGTTGAAGTGTTTAAAGCGCATGATGTCGGATATTTTTTCTATATTGGCGGCAACGATTCGATGGACACTGCCAACAAGATAAGCATGGTTGCAAAAGAAAAAGGTCTTGATCTTGTGGCAACCGGAGTGCCCAAGACCATTGATAACGATGTGGGCGATTCTGAATTCAAACTGATTGACCACACTCCCGGCTATGGTTCGGTGGCGAGGTACTGGGCATACGCTATCCAGAATGCGAACGAGGAAAACATGGGTTCCTGCCCTGCCGATCCGGCGCTGGTGCTCCAGATCATGGGCAGGAAGATCGGGTTCATCACTGCAGCGGCCAGGCTGGCCGACCCTGATCGCAAGATGCCGCTTCAGATTTATATGCCCGAATCGGGGCTGACGCTTGAGCAGCTTGCTGATAATGTCAACGACCAACTGAAAAGCAGCGGGCGGTGTATAGTGGCGCTGAGCGAAGGCTTTGATGTTGGCGACATCGGAGAGCGCAGGGACGCCTTTGGACATGTGGAGTTCAGTTCCAGCGATATAAGCGCCCAGCAGGCTGTTGTGACCTATCTGAACAACAAGGGTCTGGCAGCGCGAGGCGCTGCCCGCGGGCAGGTTGCCGGCACCGACCAGCGCGACACCACGGCTTTCGCTTCCGTGGTTGACATGGAAGAAGCTTATTCCGTGGGGCTCCATGCCGTTGAAATAGCCAGCGGCGACGGAAACGGCTGGATGTCCACCATTCTCAGGAAGCCCGGTGAGGATTACGAGGTATACTACGACAAGACTCCGCTGGAGAAAGTTGCCAACAGTGAGCGGACATTTCCTGTCAACTGGCTTTCAGAAAGCAAGGTGGATGTCACCGATGAATTTGTGAAATATGCGAGGCCCCTGATCGGCGAGAGCTGGCCGGATGTTCCCATTGAGAACGGCTTGCAGAGATTCGCACGGCTTTCGCCTGTTTTTGCAGAAAAGAAATGCAGGGAATATCTTCCGCAGGCCTACAGGAAATAAAGCAAGCCGAGCGTCGATCCTGAGGTTTGACATCTGCGTTATTGAATAACGTTGGTCAATAGTGTAGAGTCTGTATGTTTTGAACAGACCAAGGGGTTATTATGCAACTTCTGAGACGTGGTTGGCGCCTGATGTTTGCCGTGGTCGGAGCTTTGTGTTTTACCGGCTGTGCCGCGCGCATGGTTGGTTCCGTCAAACCATTGCCCCCTGAGGCAATCCCTCCGGTTATAGCTGTGAGTTCGTTTGAGAACCGGTCCGGATTCACCGGCCAGTGGCAGCTTGGTTCCGGAATGGCCGATCTGCTGGTTTCCGAGCTTGTTGCCAGCCGCAATTTTGTGGTTGTTGAGCGCAAGCATCTTGCTTCTATAGTTCGCGAGCTACAGCTACAGAGGAGTGACGGTTTTCGCGATGAAGGCAAAGTTGACACCGGTCGTTTGAAGAATGCCGAGTATCTTGTAAGAGGGGTGATCAACGATTTTTCTCAGGTTGGCGGCGGTTCTTTTGTCATAGCTGTCAGGACTTTTCTTTTCGGGGGCAGAGGATACAAAGCCAGGGTGGCTTTAACCCTTACCATTGTGGATGTTGAAAGCGGGGAGATCGTTGACTCCGTGCAATGCGCCGGCATAGCCAAGGCCAGGCAAGCTTACGCAAAGGGAGAGTACAAGAATGTTGCTTTTGGCGGCGACGCCTTTTTCAGGACGCCGCTGGGAATAGCCACCGCCAACGCGATACGCAGGGGCGTGCGCGGCATAGTTCATAAAGCGCCGAAAAATTACTGGACACCCATGGTTTGCGCGCTTGGCGCAGAGGGAGCGGTAATAATCAACGGGGGCAGCGATCGGGGGTTGCGGAAGGGCAAAATGTTTGAAGTCAGGGAAAAGGGAACGGCTGTTACAGATCCGGTGACCGGAGATGTGCTCTCGGTGATCCCCGGCCGGAAGATTGCGGTGGTCAGGGTCAAGACAGTGAAAAGCAATGTATCGTATTGCGAGACAGTCGAAGGCGGCGACATCAAGAGGGGACAGCTTTTAAGTGAGTTGCGTCAATAGGGAGCGGGAGGGCGGGCAGGTAACTGCTGCAAACTCGGCGCGTAAATAGATCAGGTTAGGCGGATTTGAAGATTTTTGATGATACAGATTCATGAAAGCTGAGTTTCTAGACAAACTGATTGAGCGGATTGACCGGCTGGATCCTGAAAATCTGCAATCGCACTTTCTCAGGCTTGCCCAGGAACGCGGTTTGTTGGAGACTATTTTCCAGTCTATCCAGGAAGGGGTCATAGTTGTAGACGGAGAGGGGTTGATTCAATACGTCAATCGCGCCGTTGAAAGACTCATGGGCTTTTCTTTGAAATCGGCCCAGGGCAAGAAGGTGTCCAGGTACCTGCGTGAAGTTGACTGGCGCAGGATCATGGCGCTTGATACCGACGAATGGTCAAGAATACTGAGCCATGAGATAGAGATCAACTATCCTGAACATCGCATCCTGAATTTCTATGTTGTTCCCTTGTCTTCCTGTCAGGGCGCCGGCCAGGAAGAAGGAGTTGTTGTTATTCTGCGCGATGTCACCAACGAACGCGAACAGGAAGCCGACCTGCTTGAATCGGAGAGGTTAAACGCGGTTAAGCTTCTTGCTGCCGGGGTTGCCCATGAGATAGGCAATCCTCTTAATGCCCTCAATATACATCTGCAGCTTTTGCAGAGAGAAGTTAAGAACTTGCCGGAGGAGCAGAAAGACACCCTGTCAAACCTTGTTGACGTTGCAAAGAAGGAGGTTTCCAGACTGGATCTGATTATAACCCAGTTCCTGCGCGCGATACGACCCAAAGAGCCGGATTTCCAGATTTCCGGCGTGGACAAGCTTCTGGAGGAGGTTCTGACGCTGTTGACCCAGGAAATGGAGAATCGCCGGATTAAAGTTGAAGTTGAAAAGCCAGAGAAGATTCCCAGGATCAAGGTTGATCAGAACCAGATTAAACAGGCGTTCTTCAACATTATAAAAAACGGGTTTCAGGCGATGCCTGACGGCGGCAGGTTGAAGATAAATGTGTCGGTGGCTGATAATTCTGTAGTTTTTGCTTTCAGAGATACCGGCAAGGGAATAAATGCCGAGGACATGTCGCGGATATTTGAGCCTTACTATACCAACAAGTCAGGAGGATCGGGCTTGGGATTGATGATTGTTCAGCGAATAATACAGGATCATGGCGGGCAGATAGAAGTGGCCAGCAAGAAAGGCAAGGGCACTGTTTTTACGGTGTATCTGCCTCTGGCCGAGCGGCGCGTCAGGTTGCTTAAGCCTCCGCGCGAAGGAAACCATGACCGGATGGAAACGGAGTGACTTGATCGGATATGGCAACAGGTAAAGATGTAAAAAGAAAGGCGACGGTTCTTGTTGTTGACGACGACAAGAATACGCGCGACGGGCTTAATCTTGCGCTGAAAGAGACGCATAATGTGATTCTCTCTGAAAACGGGGAGAAGGCGCTGGAGGCGCTTGCAGACAGACATGTTGATATCATGCTTGGCGATGTCCGCATGCCCGGGATGGATGGGCTGACTCTTATGAAAAAGGCTCTTTCCAGGAACCCGGAGCTGATAGTGATCCTGCTCACTGCTTACGGCAACGTCGAGACCGCAGTAGAGGCAATGAAGCTTGGCGCCTACGATTTTTTAATGAAGCCGGTCAACCTTGACCGTCTTGATCTTCTTCTGCAGCGCGCATTGCGGTCCCGCGAAGTTGAATCGGAAAATGTTGCCCTGAGGCGTCAGCTTGACGACAAGTATGGGCTGGAGAACATAATTGGCTTTTCAAAGCCGATGACCGAGGTTTTTGATGTTATAAAGCAGGCCGCCCCGACCAGGGCAACGGTGATGATCCAGGGCGAGAGCGGCACTGGAAAGGAACTTGTGGCCCATGCAATTCACGGCCTAAGCCCTCGCGCAAGGGGTCCTTTTGTCGCGGTTCATTGTGCGGCTTTGACTCCGAGCCTTCTGGAGAGCGAACTTTTCGGACACGAAAAAGGAGCTTTTACAGGCGCTGTCAGCAGAAGAAGCGGGCGCTTCGAAATGGCTGATGGCGGGACGTTGTTTCTTGACGAAGTTTCTGAGATAGATCCTTCTGTGCAGGTTAAGCTGTTGCGTGTGCTGGAAGAGCGAAAGTTTGAAAGGGTCGGAGGCGTAGAAGAAATAGGGGTGGACATACGTCTGATAGCGGCTACAAACAAGGATTTACGCGCCATGGTGAAGGAAGGCAGTTTTCGGGAAGATCTTTTCTTCAGGCTTGACGTTGTTGATATTAACCTTCCCCCTTTGCGGGAACGCGTTGATGACATTCCAATTCTATGCCGGCATTTTCTGCGGGATGCTGTTGAAAAAGACGGAAAGCAGATTGAGGGCATAACTTCCGAGGCGTTGAACCTGCTGGCATCTTATGATTGGCCCGGCAATGTGCGCGAACTGCGCAACACGATAGAAAAGATGGTGGTTCTGGCGCAAAGGGAGAAGCTCACCGCAAGGGATGTTCCGCCGAATATCAGGAAGGCCTCGCAGCCGGGCGAGGATTTTGCAGCCGAAGACGAAGCGGGCGGTGTTGCAGACAATGTCTCTTTGCGGAGCGGCAGGAGTTCGCTTGCCGAAGTTGAAAAAAAGATGATATTCAGCGCCCTGGAGAAACACAGCGGCAGCCGCACTGAAGCTGCCAAAGAGCTGGGTATAAGCCGACGGACATTACACAGAAAACTCAGGCGGTATCAGACAACGGATAATCAGGATTAACCCGCATATCTCACAAAATTCCTGCTGCGAATGCGGATAGCGGCACTGTGA
>CAZIXB010000047.1:0-10476 GCA_964543205.1 uncultured Victivallales bacterium | reverse complement strand
CGCAGTGGCGCTATCCGCGCTCGCAACAGGAATTCTGTGAGATATGCGGGTTAGCAACCAGAAAGGAGCAAGCCTTCTATGCGCAAGCAGTTTGCCAGCGACAATTATTCGGGCATATGCCCCGAATCGATGGACTGCCTGATTGAAGCCAATAAGGACTACGACATTCCATATGGCGAAGACCAGTGGACAGGAGAAGCGTGCAATCTATTCCGGGACATATTCGAAAAGGATTGCGAGGTTTTTTTTGTATTCAACGGCACTGCGGGCAATGCTCTGTCACTGGCCTCTCTATGCCAGTCGTACCACAGCATAATCTGCCATCAGTACGCGCATATTGAAACCGACGAATGCGGCGCGCCAGAATTTTTCTCGCACGGATCCAAGCTTCTTGTCTCTCCGGGTCCCATGGCTAAGCTTACGCCGGAAGGAATTGACGCGCTTGTCCGCAAGAGAGACGACATACATTACCCTAAACCGGGAGCCATCAGTCTGACACAAGCAACAGAGTTTGGAACGACATACAAAATTAAAGAACTCGAAGCCATTCATTCGGTTGCTTCATCTCATTCTCTCAGGCTTCAAATGGACGGAGCCAGGCTAGCAAATGCTATCGCAGAATCAGGCGCCACGCCGGCAGAGATGACATGGAAACAGGGCGTGGATGTTCTCGTTTTCGGAGGCACAAAAAACGGGATATCCGTCGGCGAGGCGGTAATCTTCTTTGAAAGAAAACTGGCCCGTGAATTTGATTATCGCTGCAAACAGGCTGGCCAGCTTGCATCAAAAATGCGTTTTATAGCTGCTCAATGGGTCGGGTTGCTCCGCAACGAGGCCTGGCTGCGTTACGCCCGCAACGCGAATGAACGCGCTCGTTCTCTCGCGGAAAAGCTCTGCAAATCATGCGGCGCAAAAATTCTCTTTCCAACCGAAGCAAATTCGGTCTTCGTTGACATGAAACAAGACACCATTGACAAAATGTTCGCCAGAGGATGGCGTTTCTACACCTTTATCGGCAAAGGCGGCGCCAGGCTGACATGTTCATGGGACACAACCGAAGAAAACGTGGACGCGTTTGTTTCAGATTTCAAGGACTGCCTGGATCCATAGCCCTCATATCTCTCTGTTTTTCAGATTCCTTACCGCCCATAAGCGACAAAGCATAAGTCAAAGCGAACCCGGCCAGGATTAACCCCACTGAAGCGGCAACCTGCTTAAAAGAAGGCTCGAAAAATGACGCAGGGTAGTCTTCCGGCTCAAGCGACTCAATAAGTTCTTCGGTCATGACCCGTCCTTTTACAGTTTCACCCTGGGCAGGCTTTACGCTTTCCTGGAAGGGCCAAAGACCGATCACTGCCCCAAGCAACAGTCCAAGCAGCGCTCCAAGACTTGTTTCCCTGAAACGCGCAAGAAAAAACCGCAGAAGATTGCTTACAACGGCAATGCCGACGATGACACCAATGCCCACAGGCAACCCCACGCCAAGCCCGATACCAATTATCCGCGCTATATCGTTTGCCTCGACGGCTGTTTTAAAAGAGTCTATCGCCGAAAGAATGGGAATATATTGACCCAGCACAAGAAGAAGATACCCCCCGCTGACACCGGGCAGGATCATGGCGCTGGCGCCGGCCGTGCCGGCCAGAAAGAGCATGAAAAACCGGCCCCCTTCCGCCCCGCCCGAAACGGCGCCGGACTGCTGTAAAAAAGAAAGGGCCGCCATAGCCGCAAAACCTCCCGCTGATCCCAGCCACATTGCCCTGGAATGAACCTTTGCCATTCGCCATATTATCGGAGCTCCGCCAAGAGTGAGCCCGATGAAAAGACTGTACATAACCCACCTGTAATCAATAACCAGGTCCTTCACAAAACCGGCCAGAAACAGTATGGACAGGCTCGCAAAAACAGCGACGCAACCTGGAACAGCCAGCGCGCCCGCGCGAAACCTGAGGGTCGTCAATTCGGCTATAGCTTCAATAAAACGCGGATAAATGCCAACAGCCAGCAACATCGTTCCCCCGCTTATTCCAGGCACGAGGTTTGCCAGCCCCATTAGAACCCCGCCCATACAGCTTTTCACAATAAGCGCGGGAGATGAAGCCGGGCTCTCCGCCGAGGCGGCCGCCTGCAGCTTACGTTTGGCGCGCTCATATCTGCGAAGCATTGAAAAAAAACGCAGCGTGTCCCTGCCGGGCCTTATCTTGCTTTTCTCGTCGCCATACAATGCCCTGATAGGAACTTCGCCGATTTTAATGCCATTATCGGCCAGGTGCAGGAGCGCCTCTGATTCGGCTGCAAACCTGCCCGAAACCGAAGAGAGATACGGAAAAGCCTTTTTAGAATAAAGCCGGTATCCGCATTGCGTATCCGGAACCAATTGTCCCATTTTACGGCTTAACAACCAGCTCATGAAGCGATTGGTCATCCTTCTGATCCATGGCATGTTCTGAACATCGCTCATCCGGCTGCCTACGATAACATCATAATTGCCGTTCCTGTGCTTTTCAACAAAAGCAGGAATATCCGCAGGACTATGCTGACCATCCGCATCCAGGGTAACTACAAAATCAAACCCCTTCTTCCCCGCATACTGCAGAGCCGTTTGAAGCGCGGCGCCCTTGCCCATGTTCTGCTTGTGCCTTATAACCACTGCGCCTGCTTCTTCCGCGCGGTCTGCGGTTCGGTCTTCTGAACCGTCATCAACAACCAGAACCCGCCCGCAATATTGCAGCGAGCTTTTCACCACATCCCAAATTCTTGCCGCCTCCATGTACGCGGGAAGAATTACACAGAAATTATCATCGCCCATCAAATTGACCTCTTTTCTCAAGCCTGCCCTTTATGTTCCATCCATCATTAAAGATTCCGCGCAATTCATTCTTTGTCGCAGCTTTAATCCGCATGCCTCACACTCTCTTCATTTCCCATTCCCTGAATAATTCCAGAATTCCCTGAACATGTACCATTGGGTGGGGTTCTTTGATATCTCTTCTTCCAGTATCCGGCATATCGAACTTTGGATCGAATCAACGGTCGGGTTCGAGTCCAGTGTTACAGGCTTTTTAAAACGCAACAGGTAGTTGTCGTCTTCCTGCCTTACCAGAAACGCAGGAAGAAGCGGAGCCCCGGTCTTCATGCATATTATAGCCGGTCCCGCGGGCAGAGAAGCGGGAACTCCGAAGAAAGGCGTTTGACGATTGTTCCTGCTGTAATCCCTGTCTGCAAGTATTGCCACGAACTGCTTCTTTCGCAACGCCCTTATAACGCCCATCGCGGCGGAGCCAAGCCCTATAGACTGAATGCCACGACGGCCGCGTCTGCTCTCAAACAGCCTATTGGTCTTCTGGTTCTTTTCCCGCAATACGACCGCATTTAAAGGATAACCCATACCCGCAAGGACGCCTGCTCCGATCTCCCAACTTCCATAATGCGCGCTTACCACAATAACGCCGCGCCCGTAATCCAGAGACTGCTCAATTGCTTCGGGATGCTCTATTGACACCAGCCGATCAACCTTCTGGCTGTTGAATTTTCCATATCTGAAAAAGTCGATAACATACTTGCTGAAGTTCTGAAAAGTTTGTCTTGCCATTACATTGAGCCTGCGGCGCGAGGGCCTCAGGCCGTTGTACTCAAGAACTTTTCGCAAATTGTTTGTAACAGCCTCCCTACCCTTCCGGTCATTATAGAAAATTCTATCTGCAATCCTGACTGCAAACCAGTATGCGAGGGGGCGAGGCAGGGCCTTGCTCAGTAAATCAATACTTCTATAATGAATATAACCGCCATCCATAAAAAAAATCAGCCTCCAACATCGCGCATATTCAGGGTATATTCAAACAGCATAGCAGATCAAGCCCTGAGAGGTGTTTGCACAGGTTCAATATTTTGTTATTCTTACGAAGTCATGCAGAATGAACTAAAGGAAACTGCAATAACACGCCGGGCATTTATTGCCTCCTCATCGTCAGCATTGGCATTTGCAAAAGTCGGCGCCTCCCTGGCAGCTAACACAGGCATGAACGAAGTTGAAGCTCGTTTTTATGAAAAAAAACCGGGCAAGACCGTCAAATGCCTGCTTTGCCCATGGTCATGCACTGTCCCGGAAGGAAACCGGGGAAAGTGCGGCGTCAGAGAAAATCGCGGCGGCAGATATTATTCCCTGGTTTACGGTCGACTGGTTGCAAGAAACAACGATCCCATTGAAAAAAAGCCTCTGTTCCACGTTTATCCAGGCAGCCGAACCTACTCAATAGCTACAGTCGGATGCAATATCCACTGCAAATTCTGTCAGAACTGGGAAATTTCCCAGGCAGATCCGAAAAAGGTTTCCGTGCCATACATGAGCCCTGAAAAACTGGTCTCTATAGCAAAAGATAAGAAAGGAACAAAAACCATAGCCTATACTTATAATGAACCGACAGTATTCTCAGAATACATCCTGGATTGCGCAAAGGTTGCATCAGAACACGGATTAGGCAACATTATGATCAGCAACGGCTTTATTGCCAAAAAACCCCTTGAAGAAATATGCGCCCGCATGACCGCGATAAAAATCGATCTCAAGGCATTCTCCGAGGAATTCTACAACAATATTTGCAGCGGAAGGCTCAAGCCTACACTGAATACTTTAAAAAGAATCGCCGATTCCAACACCTGGCTCGAGATAGTAATGCTGATTATACCTTCATTGAATGATGACATGGATAAGATTAAGGAAATGTCTGCCTGGGTGGTCAAGGAACTCGGAGAGAACGTCCCTGTTCACTTCACCAGGTTTCACCCCCAATACAGGATCCGCAACCTCCCCCCTACCCCCATAAAAACCCTTCAGAGGGCAAGAAGCCTGGCAATGAAGGAAGGATGCAATTTCGTCTATACTGGAAACACTCCGGATGTGGACTCCGCCAGCACCTACTGCCCTGAATGCGGCGAAAAAATAGTCCGGAGATACAGGATGTTTCTTATGAACAATTCACTGAAAGAAAACAAGTGTCATAATTGCGGCGCTAATATCCCGGGAATCTGGTCGTAAGTCACCGCTTGCCGGCGATTCCCGCAGAAACTACAAACATAAGACCCGCGGCTTTAAGAGCCGCCAGAACCATGCACGAAGCGCCTATTCCAAGCACAGGAAGAAGAATGACTCCCACCGCGATACACCCCACAGCCGACCCGATGTGATCGAAAGCGTCCGTGATGGCGGCCGAAGTGCGAATTCTGCCCCCGGACGACAGAAAGAAAGCATTTGCCGAAGGAAACTCAAAGCCCACCAGCGCGCCTATAAGCGCGACTGCCATATAAACCGCAACTTCCACTACATAGAGAATCTCCACAGTGTCAATGGCGGTTGCAATCCGGACAAGCCCTGGCACAGCAGCAGATCCAACAAGAAACAGCGCTTCGCACAGACAAAGAGCGACAAAAACGCCCTTGCGTCCAGTTCGCGTTGCAATCCGCCTGCCCGACATCCCTCCAACAACAAGGCCAAGCATGAACATCGCAGCGACCAGTCCAATACGCGTATACACATACCCGTAAAGCGTCTGAAAAACGAACAGCAGGATTATTTCCATCGCTATTCCCGCAAAACCCGTTGTCCCAACAAGGAGAACAGTCATGCACCTCGACCACAAATCGCCGCCTCTTTGCCCGCCTTTGTTCCCCCTCTTTCTGAAAAGAAGCCCAACAGCAATGCAAAGTATCCCCCCTGCGATTAGCGGCTGGACTATTGATCGAAAATCAAGCGACCGCATTGCAGTCAATGGCTCTTCCAGTCCAGAATTACTGTACCGGCTCCACAGCAACAGACTGAAGAAATAGGTTACCGGGTTAAGATGCGTATTAGCTCGAATGTCGGATTCCTTAAACCGTTCTATTACATAATCAACCTTCTCCGGATTGATTATCTCGCTGACAAGAAAAAACTCCGGCTTAAAATAGTCAGCCATGGAACTGAACTGCTGAGCCCGGTTAAACAGGGTCTGCCGGTCAAGGGAGATGCTGCTGTTTTCTGCGCCGGCAATAAACCTGTTTTCATCGCCGGCAGTGACAAGCACGTTCTCAAAAACTTCTTTCAGGCTCTTATATACAGAAGCATTTCGCTCCACTATGGCAGATCGCAAGCGCACTGCTGAATCTACTGCCGTATAAAAAATACCGCCGTCTGCAAGCAGCGCTTGAATGTCACGGTAAAAAGCGGGTGTATAAAACCTGTTTGCCGCCAGAGTCCCAGGATCCGGCGCCTCCAGAATTACCATGTCAAACCGCCGATCATAACGCTTCACAAAAAGGCTCGCATCCCCAGAGATCATACTGACCCTCGAATCGCAGGCAATTCGCCCGTATTTGCCCGGGATCACTTCTTCAATGATTTCCGTCACAGCGGGATCAAGCCTGACACAGGTAATGTCTTCGATCCCCAGTTCGAGCAATTCCGGAACAAGCCCCACAGGGTTGCCCCCCAACATCAGGACCCGTTTCGCAGAAGGTCTCTGGGAAAGAATAAAACAGGCTTCGTGCTCATATTCATATTCGTCAGGAAAGACGAAAAGAATCTGCCCGTTAGCATACAGGACAAACTGGCCATACGCCTTTGTCATCGTAAGATTCTGATAGACTGAGTTTTTTGAACTGACTAATTTCGGTCGGCCCTGCCGGTCGTCTTCCCCGCCGCTCACTATTCCAAAAGATTCCCACCGTTGGCTTACAGTCCATTGCCCGGCCTTCGCCAGCCAACCGGGTTGAACCGCTGCAAGGACAAGAGCAAACAGCGCAGCCAATGCGCAAATTCCACCGTGGATACGCCGCGGCGCAACAAACGCTGCGCCCAGCATCCCGACTCCCATCGCAAACAATATCGTTACATACGGTGAAACCAGGGGAAGAAGAATAAAAGTCAGGATCACACCGCCGGTCATGCTGCCGAACGCTTCGGCAACATACAACACGCTGACCGAGCGCATTCCGCTTCTGCGCTCCTTATCGCCGCTATCCCTGTTCGAAGTCCTTCGGCTTGGCGCGCCGGCTTCACATGCAAAAGGAAAAATCAATCCCACGCCCAGCGACGTTGGCAGAAAAATGAGAAACGCAAACCCGATCAGTTTCCCCAGCGGAGCATATTCGCCTACTGGAACCGAAAGAATAAGCCTGGCTATCCTGATGCCATAAACCTGTACAGGCAGCAAAACAGCCATTACAACCAATAATGCGCAAAGCAGGCGTTTCGCTGAAGATCTGACGGGCCGGAATCTTGCCCCCAGTTCTGAAGAAACGGCCCCGGCGCCGATTCCTGTAAACCAGCAGGCCAGGGCAGCTCCTATGCTCAGCTCGTTGCCGAGAAAAACAACAAAAAGCTCCCTGATAAAAACAACCTGTGCCATGACGGCAAAAAAACCGAGGCAGAACATCGCCCCGGGAAAAGAAAAAGCTTTGAGTCGAAACATTTCGAGATGCTGACTTCCGGGGATTCGCATCGTCTGCCTGCTCTATTCGGTCAGCGCCACGCTGGAGAACACTTTAAAATGAGCGCCCTCGCGCCATCCATTTATGCTCAGTCCGGCTTTCTGACTTAAAGCCGAAAGAGTCTGTTCAGCATCCCAACCCTGCTCAGGGGCGACTTCGGGAAGAAAAACAGATCTGTGCCGCCCCTTTTCCAATATTATCCCGTGCTCGCCGGGCCTGAACTCATCTATTGCGGCTATGTCCTCAATTGGACTCAAAATGGACACCTGAATGCAAATCTCCGGAATCTCATCAGGCCTGACCTTCGAAAACCTGAAATCGTTCAATGCGGCGCTCACTGTATTTGAATGAACAGACCGAAAAAGAGGGTCGACAGGCTCAAGTGTGCCTATGCAGCCGCGCAAAGCCCCTTTCTTTTTCAGCGTTACAAAAGTCGCAGTCTTCTTTTTAAGCTTGCCGGTAATTTCATACTTGTCTAAAGAAAACTGCGAACCTTTCTCCCCAGCGCACCAAAAAAGAGTATCCCTGGAAATTGCAAAAATTGTTTTCTGCTCAGCCTCAGTCAATCCCGGACTCCATTCTCCGCTGCGAACTTCTTTCATGCCGATCTCCTTACTTTCATATCGGTTGTGGCAGATTCTTACCGACTAACCATGCAAAGCCTTGCATGTCAATAAGTTTTTACATTGTACAGGTTTTACCCCGGTCATCCGGCCGGTCAGGTAAATAGAACTGACAGAACCTGCGCATCTATGCCAGCAATTTACGGCGCGGCAACTTTTTTTGATAATCTACGCTAAAAACACAACATCCTCTTTAACCCGCATATCTCACAGAATTTCGTAGCGAGAACGCGGAGAGCGCTGCTGCGGGGGTGCAAATTGGTAAAACGCCGGAGCAGCCGTATAGACATACTGCAATCTGGCGTTTTGCCAATTCGTGCCGTCGCAGTGGCGCTATCCGCATTCGCAGCAGGAAGTTTGTGAGATATGCGGGTTAACCCGCATATCTCACAGAATTTCGTAGCGAGAACGCGGGTTAAAATGAAACCGGGGATTCAACACCGTATTGTTCTTTTTCCCTGTAAAGAAACCGGCATCTGGACTATCATTATCTGCCATGAGGAATATGCAACCCGCTATTACAGCAAAGGTCTGCCTTCTTTCGGCCCTGATCTGTTGCACAGACGGCAGCGCCGGACTTGCCGCAACAAACAACAGGGAAAGCGCTACAATCAAGATTGTCGCCGCCAATCCCGAGATAGCGGCAATAAGTGTATCCGTATCCAACGAGATTCGGGCGGCGGTTACCAGGTCACTCGACTGGCTGACTGCCAGCCAACACGGGGACGGCTCATGGTCCAGGCGCCACCATCCGGCCCTGACGGCTCTTCCCGCCATGGCATTTATGAAATCCGATTATCCGGACAAAGGCTCCGTCATATCCAGGGCAGTGCATTATATTATCTCATGCGCCAGAGATGATGGCGGCATATATATAGAGCCGCGCGCCGGCAAAAAGGGCGGGCTTGAAATATTCAATACAGCCGTATGTACTACTGCGCTGCACATGCACGACAAGCATGCACATAGACATATCATAAAAAAAGCGCGCAGCTTCCTGGCAGGGCGCCAGCATCTTGGAGACGACATCTATAAAGGCGGCTTCGGCTATTACGAAGATTCTTCCAAAGAATATGTCCACGGCTTGGATACTTTTTTCAGCATGCAGGCAATAGCAGTCACCGGGACGGATTCCCCGAACTCAACATCTTCTAACCGGCTGGCCACAATCGACTGGTCGGAGACCGTCAACTACTTCACAAAGCGCCAGGGCAACCGGCTTGCGCCTCTCCCCGCGGCGCCGGAATTCGCGTATTCTCCGGGCCCCGACCGGCCAGAAGGACAACCGGAAGATGTATACTTTCATTCTTACGGCAGTATGACCTACATAGGGTTACTTGCCCTGGTCTACGCGGACATTGACCGTTCGGATGTTCGCGTGCGCTCGGCGTTCGATTGGGCCAGGAAACACTGGTCCCTGGATGAAAATCCCGGCAAAGACAAAAAAGGGCTTTATTTTTTCTACTATGTCCTGACACGCGCGCTTTCGGCATACGGTATTGACCTGATTCAGACTTCAAACGGAGATTTGGTCAACTGGCGGGCGGACCTGGCAAAGAAACTCCTTACGCTCCAGCGTTTTAATGATGAAGGCAACGGTTTCTGGAAAAATGACTCTGACCATTTCTGGGAAAACAACCCCGTGCTATGCTCCTCGTATGCTATCCTGTCGCTAGAAATGATACTTCCGGCAAACGCCTCCGGAAAATCGCAGCGTTAAACCGCATGTCTCACGCTTTTTCAAAAACAAACGTATCTTTCTCCACACTGACACCGCCCGCCAGAAATGCAGCGGCTTTGGTACAGACAGCATCCAGGGTTAGAGTATAGTCGCTGGCGCAGTGAATATGCACATCGGCCCAGTTTTTGCTTTCCGCGCCATAACGGGTGAATTCGCGCAGGTTGCTGTAAAGGAAAGTTGCAATCGCTTTTTCAGGGGTATATCCCCGATCCTGAATGTCCCTCTTAATACGCGTATTCAGTTGAGTTTCCCAGTGAGAATCAATAAAAATTGAGAAGTCTATTTCAGAAGAAAATTCCTTATAAGTAGCAATTTCTCCCTCGACAATCACAAAAGTGTCAGGCGCGAATGATGTTGCGCTGTCAATCTTGCCACGGTCACGGCAGTAACACGGTTTGTCAATAGTTTGCCCCTGCCGCAATTGCCGAAGGTGGCTATGCAAAAGATTCATCTCGTTAGCTTCGGGATGGGGCCCGTAGATTTTCTTCTTTTCCCGCATATCGCGCGGACTTTTATAGTCGTCAAGTCCCAGGACCACGGCCTCTTTCAATTCGGCTGCAAGCTTACCTGCAAATGTAGTTTTCCCGATCCCGCCCGGCCCGCCCACGGCTATCAGGGCCGGACGTTCCAATCCGGCAAATTTCCATC
>CAZIXB010000046.1:0-10657 GCA_964543205.1 uncultured Victivallales bacterium | reverse complement strand
AGCCGTATAAACATACTGCAATCTGGCGTTTTGTCAATTCGTGCCGTCGCAGTGGCGCTATCCGCGCTCGCAGCAGGAATTTTGTGAGATATGCGCGGGTTAGAAATGCCTTACTTTTCCAGCGTTACCCGGACGGAAGTACAATTGGCAGTTCTCCGAATGATTTTGCATGTATTATTACACACTCCTCAAAAAAATGCTATTCAATACTAATGGTCTCGCTCACCTCGGCATCCAGCCGGACGGCCACTACCCTGCGGCTG
Source organism: uncultured Victivallales bacterium (assembly GCA_964543205.1). GTDB lineage: Bacteria > Verrucomicrobiota > Kiritimatiellia > UBA8416 > CAYSRM01 > CAYSRM01. The sequence goes on along the minus strand of CAZIXB010000046.1, from coordinate 10,394 downwards.
AGAGTGTCATTCACGTAGGCATGAGTGTCTGAAACCGCCACATACGTCGGCCACGCCAGCGGAATATCCGGATGCGCGCGGTCCGACTCATGCTGGTAGGCGGTTTCAATTGCCTTGCCGTTCCCGATCGAATCCTCGTTGCCGTAATGACCGAACGTGCCGATCCAGTTGTTGTTGTTATCAATGAACTCGACCCGGTACTGGCCGAGGTTCGGATAGAATACCCTACCCCACCCGTCTACATCAAACCCAGCGCCTTCGCACATACAGCTTGGCGTGCCAGCCGGGTATGTTTCCGAGTACGGCGCAAAACCGGAACGATACCATTCGGCATTCTGAAGAGAGCCTTTTTCCTTGGTGTTGTAGTAGTAGTGATACCCGATTTCAGTCTTAGGCGCGTCTTTCAGCTTCTCCGGCATGGCGCCGACGACACTGCCGGGAATTTCGCCCTCCTTATGCCAGACACTGCCGCCTTCAGGCGGAAACTTGACAATGCCGCCGTACATGTAGCTGTACCAGTATTCGCTCGAGAAGCTCATCTTATCCTTCAGTGGGGGCAGCTTGTCATCGAAAAACTTCGGCAACGGCTGTTCCGGGTCGCGCACCATCGTGGCAAGGTAGATGTTGCCCTGAGCGTCGACTCGCGGAATCGAACCGCGGGTCACTTGCCAGATGACCGTGCGGCGTTCCTTGCGGTCATAACCCATGACGTTGAGACTGCTGAAGCGCCATTTTTTGCCCTTTACATTCTTGTAATGACCGGGCGGGATAAAGAAAATCTCGTCGTCATGCAGGGCCATGTAGTTTTGCGTAAACGTCATGATGCCGCCCCAGGTTGTCGCCTGGTTGCTGTCGTGCCCGGGCCAGTTGAGCGGCTTGGCATCGCGGGTCCAGAGCCGCATGGCCCGTTTCGGGCTGTAGCTTAGCGTGACCAGATTGCCGTCCTCCCGCGCCAGCAACTGGGTGGCGTAAGCGCCCATTTCAAAAGTCGCACCAAAGCTAAAGGTCTTGAGAATTTTGTGCGTCTTGCCACAAATACGGTGCCAGCGCTCTCCGCTTATCTTGACGTACAGCTCGTCGCGGACACGGTCATAGGACAAGTCGCGCGGACCGCCGTTGCGAGGTCCCTTCGGGCGCGGATCGCCCAGAACCTTAAAGCTGTCGCCGGTGTCCTCGACACAGGTGAAGGCGGGCCCGTAGTGCATGGAGGGCAGCCAGATGCGAACAGGTTTGACAGATGCATCCACCGCAATCCGCTGTTTTCCACGGGACTCGGGCAGCTTGGTTTTATACAGCTCTTTACCGTGGTTATCGAACTTGATGATCCGGGCTTTTCGTCCTGGATTTGACAGTACATAGACGGCGCCGCTTTCGGGGTCCACGCCGATCGTGTCGGGCTTGGGAACGGCAAATTCATCGGCGAGCGAGCCGTCTTTTTCGTGGAAGACCACGACACGGTTGGCCTTTTTGTCGGCGACATAGAGCAATCCGTTAGCCGCTGCCACGCCTCGTGGCTCAGACAGAAGGGCGCCTTTCGTGCCGACTTTCTCCGCATTACCAACAAAGATTTCCCCCTTGGTGCGGTCTGCCACAGGGACACGCACGACGACGGCTGGCTCGGGTCGGCGATGATGCTTGTAATAACCTTTGATCAGGCCGCTCAAATAGACATGCTTTCCATCGCTGCTCACGGCAAGATTGGCGCTGTGCGTAAAGATTATATCCTTGCGCTTGCCCTTGTCGTCCAGAAGCGAGTCGGGAAGAATATTGGGCCCTAGAAAATCGTCGTATACCAAACCGCCGTCGGCATCAAGCGCCAGCAACCTCGGCCCAGTTCTTTTACCGGAAGCTACCCAGTAAACGCGTCCATTGGCATCGACCGCCGCAGGTTTGGCGGCATCGGGCATGCTGCGTCCGCGATTTGAAATCGGGTCCGGATAGAAACCGAGCTGCTCCCAGTTGTCAATGCGGGGAACAACCCGCCCTTCGTCGTCTTCGAACGCGCCGGTGGCCTTCACCCGCTCCTGGGGGATAGAGGCCGCAAAAGGCTTCAGTGTACGGACAAACCGACCTTCCCGGCTATAGATTTTTATGTCATGACTGCCCATGTTCCCGTTCGCCGTGGCGTGCTTATGAAACGCATACACAAGCCCGCCAGGTCCGACGGCGACGGTGAATAATGCGCCCGAGGCATGCGGGTTTTGCAACGGAAACCCATCAAACTTCGGCTTGATCCCCGCCCGCACCCGGAACGAAAAAGGCCCGCCTTGCGCCGGGTTCCCCTCGTCGTCCTTCCCGTCCCAGTCAAGGATCTGCTTCAATCCAGGCTGCAGGGGCGCCGGCGGTGGGTTCTGGCCGCCAAGGACTCCGGCGGCAAGATGCCGCACAATTTCACCTTCTGCATCCAAGACTGCAACTTCGACATCACTCGGCTCAGAAAGCACAAAACCAACACGCTTGCCTTTTACGACCGGCCCCTGCTCAAAACTGACCGCGCCATGTGTCAATACGGCTGAACAAAACATTAAACCCGCGCACAATGCCAGATGTTTAAACAAATTTGATCGTGTCATATTTGAGCTCCTGTTAAATTCACCGGATAATCTTGTACTGAAAATACTCATCAGAATGGATCGAGATGAAAAGATCCAAGATGTGTGTTGCTCAACAATTGACGTTTACTATACTGGCACAAGTGTCATTCTGTCAAAACTTTTGCGGGTTAAGAAAAGGAGAAATATATGTCTATGAGTCCACGCGAGGTGGTTCGCAGAACAATCTGTTTCGAGGGCACCGACCGCATCCCCTATTCGCTTGCTCCGGAATATGGATCGGATTTGATGATAATCAGAATGAATCCTTCTCCGGACGCGCGCCCTTCGAGTGGACGCGATGAGTGGGGATGCCTGTGGGAGAATATAGGAATATCAAACGTTGGAGAAGTCAAACAACCGGTCCTCAAGGATTGGTCAGAGTGGAATGCCTTAACGATACCGGATATTCGTGATCCCAAACGATGGGAATCTGTGAAGGGCGTAAGAGATCCTGCCGGCGACAAGTTTCTTCTGGCTGGTGGCATATCCCTGTACGAACGCGTTCATTTTCTAAGAGGATTGGAAAATACCTGGGTTGATATTCACGCTGCTGAGACAGAGCTTGAACGCTTGATCGATGTGCTGGTGGATATGAATATCTATGCCATCGAACGTTATGCCGAAGAAGGTGCTGACGGAATTTTCTGGTGCGATGACTGGGGGCTTCAGGATCGCCTGATGATATCGCCTGATTCGTGGCGCAGAATATGGAAACCAAGGTACGCGCGCGTGTATCAAGCCGCACACGATGCCGGCCTGCTCACTTTCCTCCATAGCTGCGGGAACATCACTGAGATCCTTGACGACCTTATAGACACCGGTTTAAACGTCATCCAGATGGATCAACAGGAAAATATGGGCATTGAACGGCTGGGTAAAGAGTTTGGCGGCCGCATTACCTTCTGGTGTCCGGTGGACATACAAAACACAATGGCTCACGGTTCACTCAACGACATTCGCGCCTATTGTCGCAGGCTTGTCACAGAGCTCGGCCGCCCCGAAGGCGGCTTTATCGCGCAATGGTATGGCGACCCGAAAGGAGCAGGCCACAGCAGGCAGGCTATTGACGCCATGTGCCAGGAGTTTCTTCGACTGAGTGAAGAACACAAAAAAGAATTCAATCCCAACCACTGATTACGCCGATAAACACGCCTGCTCCGGCGCTTTTGCTAATTCGTGCCGACGCAGTGGGGCTCTCCGCCAATCCCTCGATGCTGTTGCCCATATAGTTCAAAAAAAAGCAAAACAGAATTGGCGGCACAATCCACATTGTCTCTTGACGCACAATGTTGATGTGGTACTAATGCACTCTGAAGATTGATACACAACAGACATGAATCAATGGAGGTGGAGGCAATGATGAAGAAACGTGTATATAGACTCACAATTACGGTACTGGCCATGGCATGGAGCCTTGGGTACATTAACAATGCGCAGGCTGCCGAACAGCGCAAGGGCCCGCTCAAAGATCTGCCGAGCAAACCGAAGGGCGAGCAACTGGAGAAGATCAAGGCGCTGGGCGACAACGAATGGGTGAACCTGGGCTCGCCCGAGCCGGATCCGAAGTGGGGCAAGGCCATGGGGCGAAGCTGGGCGCCGCGTATGCCCTACGCGCCGGAGATGCGCGGGGCGTTTCTTACCGGTGAAGGTCCGCATGGGAAGGTCAAGCCGAACGGCTACGGTATGGACGATGTGTGGTTCTACGACGCGAATCAACACCGCTGGATCTGCGTGTATCCGGGTACTCCTGCAAGGGGCGGCTACAAGGACGTGATCCACATCGACAAGGAAACCGGCTTCGAGGTTGACAAGGACGGGAATCCAGTTCCTGTTGCCGTGGGGGTTCACGCCTATATGCAGGTTACCTATGATACAGACCGTAAACTGTTGATGAGGACCGCCTGCGGAAGTTACCTCGGCTCCAAGATCAAGGGCAGAAAAGAAGCGCGTAAGGCCTATAAAGAATGGAAGAAAGAGCAGAAAGAGGAAAACCAGGATTCAAAAGGCGAAAAAAAAGATAAGCCTAAGATGACACGTACCCCATGGATTTACGATACGGTTGAACACCGCTGGAAAATTTATCGCTGCCCGAAACCGTATCGCTGGAAGGTCACCGGTTACGGATCCACTCTTGTTTATGTGCCGAGTGTGAAGAAGGCATTCGCCTTTCGAAAGAAGGACTATACGTTCGGGTGGTACAATCCTGATAAGAAAAAATATGAGCGTATCGGACGCAAGGGGAGTCCCCCTCCCTGGGATATGGACAGCAATAACTGCTATGACAGCAAGCGCGACCGGATCTATATGGGCGGCGGCGTCTATCCGGTCATTAAAAAAGGCAAAAGCGCACTGTATGCTTTTGATGTGCAGTCGGAGAGCTTCGTGCATCTGGAGCCGGAAGATGATCCGGGATTGCAGAACTATTCCAGCAACAATGCCATGTTTATGTATGATTCCGTAAACGACGCCGCTGTTCTGTTTCTGCATAATCACAAAGATAAGTATAAGAAAGACGATTTGGCAGGCATATTTGCCTACCATCCTGATGAGAACAGGTGGGAGACCGTTCAAGATAAACCCGCGTTTTTTACGTCCAAGGAGAACCCCGGCTACAATTATTGGAGCGGGTTCTATGATCCCAAGTTAAACGTATATTTCCTGTTTACAGGAACGGACGGCGGCTCCAAGGGGGGCACCATGTGGGCGTACCGGTACAAGAAGCGCTAACCTGAAAGGTGTTTTTGCCATAAACGATACAATCTACTTCGCGTCCCGATTTCGTACGCCAGAAATAGGGGTCTTCCACGGAATCTGTGGGTAGATTTGTTTTCTTAATGGTTCCTGAACCGACAATCTTCCTGCATCGGTGGAAGCAGGTCGATTAAGGGTATCCGAGTAAGGGTTGCGACTAAGTGTACGGATTCAGACACTTAAACGCATACTTAACCGCCACCCTTCGCCGGATACCCTTACCCGACTCGCTTAACCGCTCTCTGCTCCCCGCATTATTTCGTTACTGAATACTGCTATTCGTCTTTCGCTGGATTTGTGAGATATGCGGGTTAATCCTTGCCACCTGCCGGTGTCTTCGCGCCGAAGGTGTACACGGGCCATTTGCCTGAGTAATCCTTCATTCTGTTTCTACGATTCAAGCTGGCAGCCATCCATTGAACCTCAGACTTGAAATCTTCTATAAACCCTTTGAAAACAGCGTCGCTGCCGCGCTCTGAGGGAACAGTTGTTTCCGATATCTTCTTCCAGCCTGTCACCCCGTCAGCCGATTGCCATACTGCAACGGTCCTGTCTTTGCCGGCAAGTATCACGTATCCGCCGTTCCTTGCCTGTTGATAATCCCTGATCATCCCGTCAATTTCCAGCTCGGTTGTCTTCCATTCGCCCTGCTTCCAATTTGCAAGGTAAGGTTTGTTTTTCAACATATACGCAACACCAATACTTCCGTCCCGAGTCACTGCCGGATATGTGGTGTAGTGGAAAAGCCGCGAACTTTCACTTTTGGCATCGTTGATGACACATTCCGTATACATTTCTTCTAAATCAATTGTCGTTCCAAGATTTTTGCCGCCGGACGTATACATGTTACCGTCACGGCAATTGAACCATGCGAAAAAATTGCCGTGTCCGCCTATATTGTGACCCTTAGGACCTGCAGTCATTTCCCAGCCAAGCAGAATGCGATCAGGTTCCCCTCCCCTGCCTTCGTCCACACAATAACCATGAGAATACACCTGGTCATAGTCTTCTTTGTGCTTTCTGCCTGAATCAATCAATATCGACGGATCTGACCATGTTTTGCCGCTATCAGATGACTTGATCATATGATATCTGCGATACTTCTTGTAGGTATTGTTTGAGTAGAACAGGTATGTTGTATCGTCAACAACCACAGGCATGGGATAACAACACTTATCGGTCGAAATCATCCGATGCGACCAGTCTCCGGTAATCACGCCCGGTCCTGGCGACTTCACCATGTAGGCTTCGCGCCCGTGCCTGGCGTAAAAGACCACGTAATGGCCGTCGGGGGCAAGCGCTATAGTTGGATAATTGTGGTAATCCCATCTGCCGGTAAAATTCAGTCCATGCGCTTTAACCACTTCCGACCATTTCTGAGTGGAATGATCAAAGGCCCTGACATAAATGCTCATTTTCTCGCCATTCCAGCAGATAACGGTTTTGTCGGTCGAAGCGTCGTAAACCCCGTAACCGAATGCCCGTCGGCATCCGTATGTCCCGTTGGAAGCATGCTTTGTAAGCTCAGCATGACCGACAGTGCATATTGATGCCCCGACAAGAATCACAGATAACAGTTTTGCTTTCATAGTTAACCCCATTTTTTAATATCGTTCAAAAGTTAACGCCTGAGACTTTTGAACGAGGTATATTAGACATGATAAACAGGATAAGGGAAACATAACATGCCCGCAATTATTCGGGCATAATCTTATAAATGACAAAAGGCTATCCTGTTGATCTTGTTAATCCTGTCAAAAAACACCTGCATTGTCAAATTTTCCAAAAAACAACTCCTGCCGTGTTATTGACCATGGACTTTTATGATGATAACTTGGATTACATGAAATCAAGAACACTTACCAAATCAATCGCTTTCGCATTATCTTTAATGTTTGTTTCAACCATGTCAGGTGCCTGGGCTGCCGAACCCGACGGACAGTCCGATCTGGCCAGGATCAAGCATCGATTCAAAAGCTTGCATGTCCCTTCAAAACTGAATGCGGACAATCCCGCCGTCCAAGAAGTCATCAAAGGAATTGATGCCGTGGCGGAAGCCGCGCTTTCATCACAAAACATGGATAAAAGCTCTGATGGCTACGGGTCATGGGGAAAACTCACAAAACGTGACGGTGACAGCCTCTCCAGATTCACTGACAGGTTGTATAAGATAACAAAGGCATGGGCTTTTCCGTATTCGAAATATCATAAGAGCGACAAAGCGCTGACCCACATTACCGCGGCCTGCGAGTACCTCTATTCCTTTATCAAGCCCGGCGCAAACCGATCCGGCAATTGGTGGGGCTGGGACATCGGCGCGCCGAGGAAACTCAGCAGCGCCCTGATTCTGCTGGAGAACAGCCTGCCGCCAAAAACCCGGGACAAGATGGTGCAAGCCCTGACAGGCGCCGATGATGGCAGAGGCCTGGTGAAGATGTTCTATCACCCGAATTACAAAGGCGGCGGCGCGAACGCAATGGATGTTGCCTTTAACCAGATGCTCGCGGCATGTATCACGGGTAATGAGAAATACGCGGCAAACGGCACAAAACTCATGTCTATACTGTCATCGAAGAAGACGGATCAGGGCATCCAGGATGACTACTCGTATCATTTCCATGGTCACGGGCTTAACATGGGATATGGCCGTGAGCAAATCAAGCGAGTGTCTTCTTTTCTGCAACTCACATCAGGAACTAAATTCAGCCTTTCAGACAAAGCCTTTGAACTTTTCCAGGAATGGTTCCGCGAATTTATCATCTTCAACTCCTATAAAGGCCATGTCAGTCCCTTTACTATTGGCCGATCCATTTCCAGGAACGAGGCGGTTGTCGATCCTGTCGAGCTTGAAATGGCCATGACCCTTTACCTGGCCGACGGCTCTACCTGTAAAGATCTTGCCCTGTCCTTTATCAAGGAATGGTACGACGCCAGACCAAAGAAAGATTTTTATACCGCGACCATAGCCGCCCTTGCCTCCAAGGTTGAACCGCGCATCAATGAGGCAGGGCCCATGCCCACCGCTCCAAAATTTTATCCCGTATCCGATTACCTCGCCTGTCGAATGCGGCGTTTTTATGCCGCCGTGCGCATGAGTTCCAAACGCACAATAAGCTCGTTTTCCATACGCGATGAAAATATACGCGGACATCGTACGGGTGACGGAACCCTGGCAGTAATGACCGACGGCCACGAATTTGACAGCAATGTTATTCCAACTATGAGCTGGTACGCGCATTCCGGCATTACTGCCGCATACGGGGCGCTGCTCGAACCTGAGAAACCCGCGCATTCTACGATTGTCGGCGGTCTTGCCCACAGAGAAAGAACAGGCATGGCAGGCATGGATTTCATAATCAGGAGTGGGGTCACACTTGAAGCGCGGAAGTCCTATACGGTCACGCCCGCGGGCATACTTTTGGCGGGAACACGCATACGTGGATCAAATCTTGAAAAAGGGAAATCCTTTTACACATCGCTTCATCAATGCCAACTGAGAAAGAATGATGTTCGCATGGTTATTGACGGCAGAACCGTTCCCGTCAAAGACTCATCGAACACTGTCACGATCAACAAGTGGTTACACATTCGCAATTACGGATATATATTTCCGGAGCCTGAGGAAATCGAGTTGCAAATAAACACCACGCAACGATCCTACCGCTATATCAATAAGAGGCACAGTACAGACAAAAAATACAAAGCCCGCTTCTACACACTTTTAAAACATCACGATGTCAATAAACTCGACAACGAGTATGCGGTAGTAATCATCCCTGAAATATCACTTGAAAATATGCGGAAGCTCGCGAGTAATTCTTCGCTCGAACTCAACGTAAAAACAGCGAAAGCGCATCTTGTCGACGACAAACAGTCCCGAACCAGGCATATATATTTCTTCGAAAAGGATGAAATCCAAGGCTATTCAGCGTCGCAGCCGCTGTTTCTTTCATTATCCCGCGAAAACGGCAAGCTTTATGTAACGCTTCAGGACCCCTCTCACTCAGGCGGAGCAGTCTCTTTTGGCGTTCCATTTGCGCTCAACTCAGCAGAAGAAAACGTACAGATAAAATCTGTCGATAAAGGTTCCGAAGTCACAGTTACGCTCAACAAGGGGTGGCAAAAGGAACTGGTGTTTTCTATAAAGTGAGGATAACAGATTGTGTGTCTTGGTAAATCTTATCCGGTTTCAAATTGACACAAATCATATAATGTGGCTCTAATTAAGAATACCAATGAAAGCGGGTTAATTTAAATCTGTAAATTCTACAGATCGAATAAATACAATAGGAGGTAGTGTCATGTTGAGAAGTCTGTCCATTTCATTCATTTTGTCAGCTTTAGTTTTAGCGGGTTGCGCCACGCATCACGCACAAGCGGAAACAAAAGAGTCTGCCGACTCCGGCGACGTAGCTGCCCTTGCGGAACGCATGGATAAATTAGAAGCCCAGGTTCGTAAGATTGCAATTGCTACAGGCACGCTTCCCGCCGAGCCGGTCAAGCAGATTGGCGTCAAAAATGAGATGCGCAACGCATGGAAGTGCGTCGAGGTGAAGAAAGCGCCCGCTATCGACGGGAAACTGGATGATGACGCATGGAAAAAAGCCGTGCAGGTAAATCTTGTAAGCGACGAAGGCAAGAGCCTGATGAACAACACGGCCGTATTGATCTGCCATGATAAGGAAAAGCTGTACATTGGCGCTATGGCCATGGAAATAAAGATGAATCATCTGAAAATCAATGCCACCAAGCGGGACGACAAGGTTTACATGGATGACTGTATTGAGTTCTATATAGACCCGGAACTCGACCGTACAGACGCGGTAAAGTTTGTAGTGAATCCGGATGGCGTGTTCATGGATTTCATGCGCGACCTTGACGGCGACGCCGGAGATGTCACCTGGGACGCTGATGTCAAGACAACCAAGCTTGAAGACCGATTTATCATAGAGATCTCCATTCCTCTGCAGGATATGGGGCTCAAGTACAAGCCAGGCATGCGGATCGGCTTTAACCCTATACGCATGCGTAGCGGTCGAGGCAAAAAGG
>CAZIXB010000045.1:0-11414 GCA_964543205.1 uncultured Victivallales bacterium | reverse complement strand
TTGCGCTTTATCCCCTCGCGAACAGGAAAGCTCTGGCCAGGATTGAGCGCGAGCGTCTGCCGCAGGGTTATTTCAGGGTTCTTTCCAAAGCCCTGGGAAATGCGCGTACTTACGGCAGATGCGTGGTTTGTTCACTTGGCAATATCAATAATCCGGACATGGTTTCAGAAGTGGCTGATCTTCTTCTCCGCAATGAGAAAAGTTCCTGGGCCTTGTGTTTCGGTGTATATAAGAAACGGCTGTTGCTGTCCGCGCGCACTTCAGAGAAGGGAGTAAGCGCAGGTGATGTAATGAACGGCATTGTAGCCGACACAGGGACAGGCGGTGGGCACAGCGCCCTTGCAGGCGGCCAGATATCAATAGGCAGCCATTCGCAGGCCGAAGTTAGCCGTTTACAGGACAGGATAACCGCCCGTTTCCTTGAGATGACCAATACAAGGAAAACTAAAGGAAGATCACTCGTATAAGAATATCTTGTTGTGGAATCTGTCGTTGTTGCGAAAAAACACTGCTGATAACTGCAGCAAACCGATAAAGGCGCCTGAAAAAAGGGGGGTTTCCATGAGGAGACCATCGGCGAAAAGAGTGGCACGGTATATGCTTTTTGTGAATACGAGATAATACGATATGAACATCAAGAACAATAGATTGCGTCAACAGGCAGGGTTCACACTGGTTGAAATAATGATCGTTGTTGCGATCATAGGGCTTCTTGCGTCTATAGCCGTTCCGTCTTTCAGCAAGGCGCGTAATGAGTCAAGGAAGACTGCTTTTATCAGCGATATACGCACATATTCCGGAGCGGCGGAAATGTACATGATAGAAACGGGCAATTACCTTGAGGACAGCGGTTCCGGTCAGATACCTTCAGGTTTCAAGGATTATCTCCGCCGGGGTGACTGGGTTGGAGGCACACCAATAGGCGGAGTCTGGGACGCCGAGGATGAAAGCGGTATGGGCGGTTTTAAATCCTGTTTCGGTGTGCACTTCAATGACGGGAAAAATCCTGGAGACAGCTACATGAGAGAAATTGACGAAGAGCTGGACGATGGAAACCTGAACACGGGTTTATTCCGGAAAATTGCCGATGACCGGTATTATTACATCCTTGAAGAGTGATCAGCTTCAACATGCCCGGACGACCAACCGTTCTTGCGCGAATAACTCAGGCTATTGATCTTGACATTTTTGCGGGTTGGTAAATAGAATATCCTTATCTTGCGATAGATTGTCCGGGTTAGCCCGCCGCAAACAGGTTGCATCAAATCCGTGACTGGCCCCTCGGATTTCCAGGCGCCCGGGGGATCTTTTTTTCTATGGTTTTTATCTGCCCTGTAGTTTTCGGATAAACCTGAAGGAGTTACATCAATGAAAAATTGTCTCATTATCTGCACAAGTTTTTTTGCATTAGTCGCATCTGTGTGCGCAGATCTCTCCGTTAACATGACCGTTCGGGAGCCTGCGGGTGTTGCGCGGGTTGCAGAGCCTGTATGCGGCGGCATTCCTCTGCCCAGGCGCGCTTACAAAGCCGACCAGCCATTCGCGGTATTTTCAGGCGACAGGGAGGTTCCATCCCAGGTTTTGCCCATGGTTGTGGATGCAGATGGCTTTGTGAGCTGGGCGCTGGTTGATCTTCAGGCTGATGTTCCCGCAAAAGGGGCCGCGGAGTTTGTTCTCAAAGCGGTCAAACCTTCCGCCAAACCAGGCAGTGAGCTCAAAATTCTTGAAAGCGACAAAGGTGTAATGGTTGACACCGGCAAAATCCAGTTCAGCATTTTAAAAACAAGCCCGTTTTCGCTGTTTTCCGAAGTGCGCTTAGACGGCAAGCCTGTTGTTCGCGGCGGTGAAGTAACCTACACTGATGCGTGGGGCGATAAGAACACTTATACAGCGGATAAGCCTGCAAGCGTTGAAGTTGAATATGCCGGTCCCATGCGGACCACGATCTGTGTAAAAGGGCGGTTCCAGGGGGACGATGAAAACAAGTTCCAGTATATTGCCCGGATCACTGCCTGGGCAGGAAAAAGCCGGGTCGGGGTAAAGTACAAGCTTGCCAATTCAAATCCGGATCATTACTGCTACCGGCAAGTCAAAGACTCTTCAATTTCTCTGGCTCTTGCTGAAAAACCGGAAGGCGTTGTTCTTGGGGCGAGCAAACCTCTTGCTGCGGGATCTGAGGCATCGCTCACCGCTGGGTTGCGGGCGAAAGCCGAAGGCGCGGCAAGGGCAATGGATGCCGCCAAGGTAGTGTGGTCTTCAAACGGCAAAGACGATAAAGCGGAGGGCTGGATTGTGGCCAGGTTGGGCAATGCTTCGATTTATGCTTGCGATACCTACTTTACTGACGATCCGCCCCGGAAGCTGGAAGTCAAAAATGGCGCCCTTGTTCTGACTGGCACAACCAGGCGTTTTGACAGCGACAAACGGGGCGCGAGACCTTTCAAGGCGGAACATCGCGTATTGTTTGACTGCTCGCATCTTCGCTCGGAATATCTCATTGATTTTGACGCCCCGAAAGAGGTGGCAAGGCTTGAAGAGATGGCCGGGGGCGCCCGCGGCTGGCTTCATCTCATAGCCGAACCGTCCTGGTATTCTAGCGTCGACAGTCTTGGGATGGGAAACTTCGGCGTTCAGGATGATGAGTTAAAGTGCTACGAACAGTGGGGTTGGGAGTATAATGCGGATAAGGCCCCGAAGAGCCCCGGTAAAATAGGAACCCGCCGTTTTGTTCTATACGAGGATAATCACTTCGAAACCGAACAGGATTCAGTTGAAGCTTATTTGCTGATGTACTTGCGCACGGGCAGCCGGAGCTACTTGCAGGGCGGCCAGGGCTGGGCGAACTATGAAATGGATCGTCAGAAATGGCGCACTGACGGTTGGCGATGGAAGGATGGGGGAGTCTGGAAACGGTCCGGCCCGCTTGGAAACCGTCCTCAGCGAGGCAAGGATCCGGTTACAGGCAAACGGAACTATTGTCCGGGCAAAAAATGCTCCGTTCTTGAACCTGGCGCGTCGGACGATATGTATAAAATGTCAATCGGAAGCCAGTGCCGTTGCCACAACTATGCCGCCGGGCTTGCTGTATGGTATTGCATTACAGGCGACAGGGATGCCCTGGAAGCCGCCGTTGATTCGGTGGAACAGATGGTGGATTACCAGAAACGCGTAAAGAAACATGCTCCGGGGAAGAAAAAGGATTTCAGCCGCGACTTTACACGCTCAGTCTACCTGGTCAATGCGACCCGGCTGGCTGCTCCGACTGATGCATTTGTGTCTGAAGCCAGTGACTACCTGACCGGGGTGTTCCTGGGCCGCGGCGGCAGGGAGCCCAGGGGGCTGGTTAACGGCGCCAGGCCCCTGAAAATGAAGGGATGGGGCAAGTTTGCGGGATTGAAGAAATATGTGGGAGAAAAAGGGCTGGCTGAAATGGAGAAGCTGGGTATAACTTTCAGTCAGGAAAATGGGGAACTCCACGATCCGGAAACCGGCGTAAAGTGGTTTCCAATTCCCGGCGCTAATTCCTTTATGATCCCTCCGATTGCCGGCGGTGTGCATGCGTATTACCGGATTACCGGCGATGAAGATGCGCAGGACTGGGTTATCGCATTCGGCAAAGCATTGAAATACGTGCTCCAGCAGGATCACGGTCAGCTCCACGGCAGCATGCTTGTTGATTTCCCCAAAAAAGGCGTCGTCAAAGACAGGGCAAGCTGGGAGCTCCCGCCGGACAGTGTCAATGGCGAGGGTGTAAAGATTTCAGGTTACCTTGCCCGTTTTTATCCGGACGTTCCGGCCCGTGCCTATGAGCTTTGCGGCGATCCGGTTTTAAAAAATGCTGCTTACGAATACTGGAATCATGGCAGCCATCGCGGGTATTGGGCAACAAAGAACAAGGGGCTTGGCGAACGTGTCGGGCGATGGGTCAATATTGTCGGACCTCACGACGAAACCGTGTGCTTTACCGGGCACACTTTCTGGATTCATGCTCATCCGAGAAAAGATACGAAGGCTCCGGTTCCAGTCAGAGATCTGAATGTCATGCGAAATGGCAACAAGGTTACGGTAAGTTTCACAGCTCCTTCTGACCGGGCCGGGGGCCGGGTGGCGCGGTATCAACTTAAGTGTTCCGAACGGCCTATCGTTTCCTACGAAAAATACCTCAAGCTGTACAACAACGGCAGGGACGAAGAAAAATCGACATGCAACTGGTGGATGGCCGTAAACGCGGATGGAGAAGACAGGCCAGGCAAACCCGGCAGCAAGGAAATGTTTACCATTTCGAATGTTCCTGAAGACGCAAAATATTTTGCATTGTGTTCATTTGACGACAGTCATAATCGAAGCGAGCACAGCAACGTTTTTGAGGTTAAATAGAAGCATATTGTGCATCTCTTGCCGCAGGAACGATGTGAGGACGACGGTGATTGGCCGACATATTACGCAGGGAATTATTCCGGGCAGTGAGGCAGACGGCAATATGGCAATGGATCGCGACAGGCTGAGGACCGGGCTGCTGAGCATTGACGGAAAGGGTTATCCTTCTTACAAGGGGATCAAGGGCAGTTACAGGTTCGAAGAGTTTGAGCTTTTTATTGATTACGTGCAGGGAGACCCATTTGCCGCGCCAAGCCGGTTAAGAGTCCGGGTTCCTTTTGATGTGGCCGGGTTTCCGGAACACTGCTTGAAAAACAGGATCAGGCAGATTGCTTTTCGCGATTTTATCGCAAGACAATTTTCGGCTTTATGCTATGACCTCAGGGAAAGACAGGGGTCAGGGAAAAGCGGCCTTCTCAGCATGGATCACCCCGGCCAGGAAATCATGGAACGGTCTTCGGTGGTTATTGAAGACTCCTTTATTGAGGCTCGGTTTGTGGCGGGACTGCCCGCCAACGGGAGGCGCATTCGCGGAAGGCAGGCTAACGTCCTGTTGTGCGATAAAATTCCTGAACTTGTCCGCAGAACTCTGTTATTCGACAGCATTGACGATGCTGAACTTAAGAAGCATCTGGATGTGTGCGAGGACTCAGCAGCGTTGAGAGAGGCGCTTGAAACTAAGGGGCTCATAGCTTTTATCGCTGAAGGTTCCGTGTTGCCCCGGCGTTCCGGCATTGACGATCGACCGCTGGATGCAGGGGCGGTGGAATTCCAGAGCCCGGATTCGATGAGGGTGACCATACCGACGCCTCATTCGGGCGAAGTGTCGGGGATGGGAATCAGAAAAGGCGTTACCCTTATTGTGGGCGGGGGTTATCACGGCAAGAGTACCTTGCTCAATGCTCTCGAAAGGGGCGTGTATAATCATGTGCCCGGTGACGGCAGAGAGAAGGCGGTCTCGACGCGAACCGCAGTTAAGATCCGGGCCGAGGACGGTAGGTCGGTCCAGGGCGTAAATATCACTCCTTTTATAAACAACCTTCCGGGCGAAAGATGTCCGACCAGTTTCAACACCCGTAACGCGAGCGGAAGCACAAGCCAGGCGGCAAATATTATGGAGGCAGTCGAGATGAAGGCCAATGCGCTGTTCCTTGACGAGGACACGTGCGCGACCAACCTGATGATCCGCGATGCAAGGATGCAGAACCTCGTTGAGAAGTCCGGCGAACCCATTACTCCTTTTCTTGATCGGGTAGGGGGCCTCTACAACGATGGGGGCATCAGCACGATCATTGTGCTGGGCGGCAGCGGGGATTATTTTGAGGTCGCCGACCAGGTGGTCAGAATGGACAATTTCAGGCCACTTGACGTCACCGGCAAAGCTAAAGAGATTGCTTCCCGGTTTCCAAGCTTGCGAAAGGAAGAGGCTCTTGAGCGCTGGCCGGATGCCGGTGTCAGGCGTGAGCCAGACCCGATGTCAATAGATCCGCGCAAAGGCAAGAAGAGTGTAAGCATAAAGACCAGGTCAACACGGGCGGTTATCTTCGGGGCCCACGAAATTGACATGAGTCAGGTTTCCCAGCTTGTGGACGAGGGCCAGCTCCGCGCTATCGGGCGCGCAATGGACGTGGTGCGGCGGAAGCTGGATCGCAAAACATCCTTACTCGAAGCGATAGAAGATGTTTGCGCCATGGTCCGGAAAGGAGGGCTCGACGAGCTTGACGATCGTCGAACGGGCGATTATGTCGAATTCCGTCCTTATGAACTGGCGGCAGCTTTGAACAGGCTGAGAACTCTTATTGTTCCTTTCAGCAACTGAATTATGAGGGTTGACGACAGCAGAGTTTACAGGATCACCGGCGGCGAACCCCATGCCGGGCCGGTTATCTATTGGATGAGTCGAGACCAGCGTGCGCACAATAACTGGGCGTTGACTTATGCGCAGGACCTTGCCTCCGAAACTGATTCAGCCCTGATTGTGGCCTTCTGCCTTGTGCCTCAATTCCTTGGGGCCGCTTTGCGACAGTATGGTTTTATGCTCAGGGGGCTGCGCGAAACTTCGAAGGAGCTGGAGAAGAAGAATATCGGGTTTGCTTTGCTTCGCGGCGACCCTTCCGTAGAGATTCCGAGTTTCGCCCATAAGATAAAGGCAGGCGCAGTGGTTACGGATTTTGACCCTTTGCGCATCAAGATGAACTGGCAGCAGAAGGTCGCGAAAAAACTCGAAGTTCCTTTTTATGAAGTTGACGCGCACAATATTGTGCCTTGTCGTATTGTCTCGCCGAAAAGGGAATATGCGGCGCGCACATTCAGGCCGAAACTTCATAGATTGCTACCGGATTTCATTGATGGGTTGCCGAACCTGAAGACGCAATCTGTAAAACCACTATTCGCACCGGACAAGATATCCGATGTGGACAGGTTATTGAAGGAGCTTAAGCTCAATAATTCAGTCGGGGAAGCACAGTGGTTGAAGCCGGGCCGGTCGGCGGGCAGGCGTGCGCTTGGGACTTTTATTGAAAGAGGGCTTCTCGGTTATGCCCAGAACAGCAGGGATCCTAATGCAGACTCCCAATCTGATCTTTCTCCATACCTGCATTTTGGCCAGTTGTCTGCTCAGGCTGTTGCGCTGGAGATCCGGAAGGCTCCGGCTCCGGCCGATGACAAAGAGGCCTTTCTCGAACAGCTGATAGTACGACGGGAACTTTCTGACAATTTCTGCTTCTATACTCGAAATTATGACAGTGTTGACGCATTTCCGTCGTGGGCGCTTGAGACCCTGGATAAACACAGTAGCGATGACAGAGAGTATACTTATAAGATGCGGGCTTTTGAGAATGCTCAAACCCACGACCGTCTCTGGAACGCAGCGCAAAAACAGATGGTTAATACCGGCAAAATGCACGGCTATATGCGAATGTATTGGGCAAAGAAAATCCTGGAATGGACTGAATCGGCAGCCGAAGCTCTCGAAATTACGGTTTCCCTGAATGACAAATACGAGCTGGATGGGCGGGATCCGAACGGTTATGTCGGGGCTGCCTGGGCTATTGGCGGTGTTCATGACCGGCCATGGACCGAAAGGCTGGTATTCGGCAAGATCAGGTATATGAACTATAACGGGTGTCGTTCTAAATTCGACATTGAGCAATATGTGGGATAGCTTCGGCCCCCGCTGTTTACGTTCTCAAAAAGCCTTCCCGGTTGAATCGAAAGAGGAAAAGTTTTCTGTCGCTCAGGCCGATAGGGCAAGGTAGTTCCTGAAACCCAGTGACTCACAGATGGTCAGCGAAGCCAGGGATGTATTCAGGGTGTAGAAGTGAATTCCCGGCACATTGTTGTGTATCAGATCCCTCGCCTGTTCCGTGGCCCAGTGAATGCCGACGTTTTTCACTCTTTCCTTGCCTTGTGCCCGTTCTACAGCTCCTTGTAGCGCTGCGGGTATGCGCGCGCCGCCCGCCAGATCCGCCATTCGATACATGCTTTTCTTTGAAGTGATAGGCATGATTCCTGCGATAACAGGGATTTCTATTCCGACCATCTCACAGCGCTCCACAAAATCGTAATAGTCGCGGTTTGTGAAGAATAGCTGGGTAACTATATAGTCTGCGCCTTCGTCTACCTTTACCTTGAGGTGGTCCATTTCCTTCAGTCTGTTGGGAGTTTCAGGATGGCCCTCGCAAAAGCCGGCGACCCCTACGCCCATCCCGGGGAAGTTTTTCTTAATGAACCGCACAAGATCCGCGCAGTATGGAAAATCGGAAGATCTACATTCGGCTTCAGTGTCGTTTTTTGGGGTGTCCCCGCGTAGCGCCAGGATATTGCGAATCCCGTTTTCCTGGTATTTTTCAAGAATAGCTCCGATTTCTTTTTCCGTTGAGCCTACGCACGTAAGGTGGGCCACCACGGGAATATCTGTCTCTCTGTGGACCCGGACTACAAGGTCATGTGTTTTTGCCCTCGTCGATCCCCCCGCTCCATAGGTAACACTTACATAAGAGGGCTTAAGCGGCATCAAATCCGATATAGTATGAAAAAGATTTTCCCATCCTGCCTCTGTCTTAGGCGGGAAAAACTCGAAACTGACTGCTGTATTAGATTTGTCCAGTATCTCCTTGACGGTCATATCTTTGCGTTCCTGCTTCCCTTTCTTCTCCGGTTGCTTATTAGTTTCCAATTGTGCGGTCATTGCATCTCGCCAATCTTTTCAAGCCCATATATGGCTACATTATTGTTTATCAAAGGGGCGGTTGAATGTCAAAGATGTATTTCCGGGTTCAACAACGGGTGCAGCTTGCCACAAAAGCTGTTAGAGTATAAGATGGCCAGGAAAAAAACAGCTTAGCCCGCATATCTCACAGGATTTTGTAGTGAGAGCGTGGAGAGCGCTGCTGTGGGGGCGCAAATTGGTAAAACGCCGGAGCAGCCGTATAGACATACTGCAATCTGGCGTTTTGCCAATTCGTGCCGTCGCAGTGGCGCTATCCGCGCTCGCAGCAGGAATTTTGTGAGATACGCGGGTTAGCTCGCATATCTCACAGGATTTTGTTAGCTATGCGGGTTAACGGCAAATTGAGGAGAAGGCGGGTAATGGGGGCGGAACTTGCTCCAGGGAGATCTGACTATGATTGGTGAAAAAATCGAACCTCTAACAAAAGAAGAAGTTGTAAAGGCTGTCGAGGGCGACTATCCCTCCCGCATACCACTGGTTCGAGCCAAGTGGTGGGGCGAAGGCCTGAGAGAAACACACGGTGACGAACTTGACAGGTTCGACAGATACCCCGAAGACGTCGCTCAATTCTTTATTCCTAACCCTGTAGCGCCGGAGCGTATGAACCTGTCATGGGAATGGAGCGAAAAAGGCGGACACGATTCCGGAGGCGTTATCGACGACTGGAGCAAATTGGATGAGTTCATAGAAAAACTGCCGGATCCGCAAAACGATCCCAAATTGCAAGCCGTGGTAGACAAAGTGGCGGATGCCAGAAGGAATGACCGCTACATACTTTTCGGTTGGTGGCGCCTTTTTTTTGAAAAACCCTGGGGGTTGCGCGGCATGGAAAACCTGCTGTGCGACTTTTACACGGATACCGGGAATGTAAAAAAGCTGTACGAGGCATTGTGCAACACTTATTGTGCCTATATTGATGAAGCTGTCCGCCTGTTCAGCCCGGACGGGTTCTGGACCAGCGACGATCTTGGGCATCAGACAGCGCCAATGATGAGTCCGGAGATTTTTCACGAGCAGATTGCCCCTTTCTATTCCCGGGTCTCGCAATCGACAAAAAAGGGAAACCTTCATTTCTGGCTGCACAGTTGCGGCGACAACACTCCGTTGATGAACGACCTGGTTGCATCTGGCGTGGACGTGCTGCACCCTGTCCAGAAATTTGCCATGGACGAAAAAGAGGTTGCAAAAGAATATGGAGAAAAGATCACGTTCCTGTCCGGCATTGACGTTCAGCACACCTTGCAAGAAAAGTCGCCCGACGGGGTGCGGGAAGAAGTAAGGTTTCTTATTGATACATTCGACCGTCCGGAAGGAAGGATGTGCATTGCTGCGGGCAATGGCATAGTAAAGGGCACACCACTGGAGAACATAGAAGCCTTTCTTGACGAAGCATGCAGCTATGGCAAAGAGCATCGCGAACAGGCTAATGCCGGCCGCGCGACAGGAGAAGAGTAAAACTCGAAAGAAAAGGGTGACGCGATTCTCAAGTTGAATCTACCTGCTTCCAATAATCTGCACAATCAACTACAGCATGCGAACTCATTGCTTTGTTCATTGCGAAACAGGTTACCGCAGAGTCAATGCCTTCTTTCAAGGACGCATACGGTTCGGCGCTGTTTAGCATAGTCTCGGCCAGATCCTGCCCGAGAATCGTATCGCCTCCCCCATGACCGCCCTTTTGACTGGTATTGAAAGTTTCACGTTTTGTATCGAACCCCACCGGCTCATATTCTAATTTGCCGGTCAGCACATCGCCACGGATAGCGCCTTCGGTTCCAAGCAACAGCATACGGCGTTCGGGAATGCCCGCCACGCAGTTTGTATGAAATGTAGCGCGAACTCCATTGGCAAATTCAATGATGCCCACTTGATTATCCACCACATCAGAGCCGCCGGTGAAAGGATTGCTCCTCTTCCCCCGCGTCGGCCAGCAGGTGAACGGTTGCCGTCCATCGGCTGATGCTTCTATTTTTTCCGCTAAAAACCTGTTTTCCTGAATAAAATAATTGCGCCCTCCGAATGAAGCGACAGATTGAGGCCTGCTGCCCGTCATCCATAATGCAAGATCAATGTCATGACAGCATTTTTCAAGTAGATGCGAACCACCCAGCTCCGTTTTAGAGCGCCATGGATGGCTGTGTATATGACCACCATGATTGAATTGGAGCGTCTCATTGAATTCCATGCTGATCAGGTTGCCGATACGCCCCTGATCCAGCCATGAGCGGATTGTCCGGTAGAAAAGAGAATGCCGCAGGGTTAAACCCAGCACAAAACGAAGACCACTTGCTTCCCATGCCTTTTTCATTGCGATAACATCGGCCATTGTTGTCGCCAGCGGCTTTTCACAGAAAACATGTTTTCCGCCGGCGAACGCGGCGAGAGTATGGTGCGCGTGGTAATTGTTGGGAGAGCCGATCATAATCCAATCAATACTGTCATCGGCTGACATTTCCTCTACAGAGCTGTACAGGCGGCAGCCAGGACAAAACGCTTCTCGTGCCGCCCGGACCGACTCAGGGTCCGGATCACACACGCCGGTAAACTCAACCTGATCTGTGGCTTTGAGCAGATGTTTGGCTACACCAATCAAACGTAGACCACACCCTGCCAGTCCTACCTTAACTTTTGCCATTCTATCCCTCCGGTTTCTATTCTTTCGTCATGTTGTCAGGTGTCAAAATCTGAACTTTATCCATTTTTTCATCCTTGCAAGCTATCGTGACCTGAATGACGAAGTCAAGTTTACCCCATATCTCACGGAATTTCGTAGTCAGGGCGTGGAGAGCTCTGCTGCGGGGGCGCA
>CAZIXB010000044.1:0-11527 GCA_964543205.1 uncultured Victivallales bacterium | reverse complement strand
CATACTGCAATCTGGCGTTTTGCCAATTCGTGCCATCGCAGTGGCGCTATCCGCGCTCGCAGTCGGAATTTTGTGAGATATGCGATATGCGGGTTAAAACCAGTGCGCCCTGTCCTTAATAGGCGCAGTGTGTTCGTCCTGCTGTCTCCTGTATATATGATATGCGATGTTCAGCAATACAGAAATACTCACTATCGACATCACGATACTTGAGCCGCCGTAACTGATAAACGGCAGCGGCAAACCCTTTGTCGGCAAACACCCGACCACAACGCCAACGTTTATTGCCGACTGAAAACCCAGAAGCATCGTTATGCCGAAACCCAGCAATTTGCCAAAAACATCGGGGGCCTTAAAACTTATCATCAAACCGCAAATTACCAGCCCCGTATATAACAGGACTACCAGCCCAGTTCCGGCAAAACCAAGCTCTTCCCCTATAATGGCGAATATGAAATCCGTGTGAGCCTCTGGAAGGTAGAACTGCTTCTGAATACTGTTGCCCAAACCCACACCAAACATGCCGCCACGAATAAAACCGACCTTGGACTGGGCAAGATGATAGGCTATATCCGGGTGCTTTTCGGGCATAAGAAACGCAAGAATCCTCTTAAGCCTCACAGGATCCTGCACTATTGCTACAATAAAAGCCGATGCTCCAAGCATGCCGGCAATTGCCAGATACCCTATACGCGTGCCGGCTGCAAACATTATGGTCATACCAACAGACGCGACGAGAAGAGTGGTGCCAAAATCAGGTTCAAGCATCAACAATACAAGCATAATACCCAGCGCGCCCATGGGAAACAGGAAACCGGGAATAAAACTTTTAGTTTTTCTGCCTATACGGGTCATCCATGCCGAAAGACAGACTATTATGGCAAACTTGCCAAATTCAGAAGGCTGAAAACCAACTGGGCCCAATCGCAACCACCGGTTACTCCCGCCAACACGCTGTCCGATATGGGGAACAAAAACAAGAACCAGCAACATTAAGGCGAAAGCATATATCCAGGGCGCTAGCTTCTGCCACCAGTGGTAATCGAAACGGACTACAATAGCGCCGAGAATCGCCGACAAAAAAAGCCAGGTCAGCTGGCGCCACAGGTAGTACTGAGCATCCCCGTAGTCCGCCGCGCCCTTAACACTGCTGGTGCTTGCCAGCATTACAATTCCAAGCGCAAGCAAAACCAGTACTATGGCAACAAGAACAGTAGCCGTTCTTTGCATGCTGCATCAGTATTGAGGCATAGGAACCTTGACGCGGTCGCCCGGCTCCACCTTCTCGTCCTTCCCGAGATCATTAAGCTCCCGCAGCTTTTCGGCGCTGGCGCCCCACAACATGGCTATGGTCTTAAGATCCTCGCCGGCGCCGACTATGTGAATGCGAGTGTCGCCGCTTTCCTCAGTCTCCTGCTTGATTGTTTCAACTTCAGGCGAAGCGGAAACAGTCTCAGCGGGCTCGGGCTCAAGATCAACAGCTTCAATACGACGCTCCGACCTCTCTTCTTCAGGTTCGGTTGACTCAATTTGACCTTCATCAACACCACCTGCTTCTTCCATGCCGGGTATCATCAATTTCTGCCCCACCCTGATAATATCAGATTTCAAATTGTTCGCTCTCTTTATAGCCTTTACCGTAGTGTCGTGGTCAACGGCAATTTCAGAAAGCGTATCCCCTCTTTGCACGACATATTGACCGCCGGCAACCGCGCCCTCGCCCTGGGTTCCACTTGTGCGAGTCTCCGGCCTGGCGGGAGAATCCTGAGTATCCGCCCCAGCGGGAACCACAAGTGTCTGTCCTGTTTTTATGATGTCTGGATTTGTAATTCCATTTAATGCCATAAGCTTTTTCATCGAAACATCAAATCTGGCGGCAATCTTCGACAGAGAATCGCCTTTTGCGACCACATACATTGACGTTTCCTGCGGCCAGGATCTTACTTCAGGCCCTGTTTCAGTAGATGAAGGCTTCCTCCCGGCCTGCGGTTCGCTTTCGTCAGCCGGACGCGGTGGCAATATCACTTCCTCTTCAACAGGGCTCCCCGGCCGCGGACCGGTCCGACCCGGAGTTCCGCACCCTGGCATTAACAATACAATGCCTACAGCCATACAATGAACCAAAACTATCGCTCCAACCAACCACGGGGTTCTCATCAGTCGCCCTCCTTTTGAATTATCTCCAGTGCATACCTCTTAAAATCATCTCCACGCTGCTCGAAATTCTGATATGCGTCGAAACTGGCAGCGCCGGGCGACAAAAGTATAGTATCGCCCAAGTCAGATTCCTCCCATGCAAGCCTAACGGCCTCGGCCATATTCAAACATTTCCTGCATTCGACAACGTCCTGCCAACACGAGATCAGAACTTCTGCGTCTCTTCCTGTAAGATAAGCTGCTTTGACATACATTTCCAGAAATTCTTCAATTTTATCTGCTTTTCCTTCTTTCAATATACCACCGGCAATCAAACGCACCCCGCCTGAGCACATTTTCAAGGCTGCAGCGAGGGCAGCGAGATTCGTGGCTTTCGAATCATTTATGAACCTCCGCCCATCCTTTGAGCCCACCGTCTCCATCCGGTGCGGGAGCATGACAAAAGACCTGATGCTACGCTCCAGCGTTTCCCTGTCCACGCCTGTATGATCGGCAACGGCCCACACCGACGCTGCAAGACGGCACATCACCTCGCCTTCAAAGGCAGTTCCGGCAAGCTGCAGCGTCCTTCCGCCGCTCACAACGCGGTCAGACTGGCAACAATAATCGCAACCGTCGCCCGCGCCGGTAATCAGAGCCTTTAACTTGTCGCGCACACCAGCCGGGCATGCGCCGGCAGCGTCCTTATCTATGACCGCGATCGATCCCTGAGGCATGTTCTCGAATATCCTGTATTTTAAAGCTGCATATTCCGCAGGAGTCGAATGCCGGTCCAGATGGTCTTCGCCAATATTCAGAAGTACCGCCAAGTGAGGGGCAAACCCGCCGGCATATTCAAGTTGAAACGAACTCACCTCCGCAACTACCCATTCCGGGACTGAACCATGCAGCGCAACATCGCTTAACGGACGACCGTAATTGCCGGCTGCAACCGATGTCATGCCGGCTGCGGCAATCATCTCGGCGCAAAGCTTTACGGCCGTGCTTTTTCCGTTTGTCCCCGTAATGCCGATTACGCGGGCATCAAGATGGCTCCACCCAAGCTCCAGCTCCGACACAATCCGGATCCCCCTGTCAGATGCCTCGCGAATCCAAGGGGAATCAGAACGGACGCCCGGGCTTACCACACACAAATCAAAGTCCCCCTTGGGAATCCTGCCGCACTTCCAGATACAACGTATCGGCTCCCCCCGTTTAAATACCAGCCCGGGATCCCCACTCCTGTCTGCCTGATCAACAGCTGTGACCTGCGCCCCTCTCGCAAGTAAAAGCTTTGCCGCTGCTATCCCGCTTGAACCCATTCCAAGCATCAGGCAACGGTCGGCATATATCGGCTCATTCATCTTGATCCGCTATCTTATCTTCAGAGTCAGTATTCCCAGAAAAGCAAAAATAATCGATAAAATCCAGAATCGCACAGTTACCTGAGTTTCGTTCCATTTCCTGATCTCAAAATGATGGTGCAAGGGAGCCATTGCAAAAACACGACGGCCCTTCATCTTAAAAACAACAACCTGTATGATAACACTCATCGCTTCAATAACGAAGACACCCCCAACTATTACAAGGGTCAACTCCTGCTTAATAAGGACGGCAATCATCCCGATTGTTCCCCCCAGGGCAAGACTGCCCGTGTCTCCCATAAAAACGCTTGCAGGATGGCAGTTCCACCACAGAAACCCGAGACATGCGCCAAGAAGACAGCCGCAGTAAACAGCCAGCTCACCGCCGCCGCTTACAAATGGAATATTCAAGTAATCGGCAAACTCAATGTGGCCGGTAAGATAGGCCATAATAAGATAGGCAACGGCCACAGAAGCGCTGCATCCAACCGCAAGACCGTCAAGCCCGTCGGTCAGGTTGACAGCGTTAGTGGCCCCCAGCAACACCAGTGACAGGTAAATAAAGGTGAAAACAAGTCCCATATCGCCGACAAGAGGGTCCTTCAAAAAAGGAACCATAAGCTTTACGATGTTTTCTCTTGTCGCAGGCATCAGCAGCAACACAAAAAGGGCAATGGCGCACCACAGAAGTTGAAGAAATATTTTTGACTTGGCGTCAAGTCCCTTGGACTGTTTCCTGAGGACTTTGGCGAGATCGTCAATAAAACCAACTCCCCCCATATATACCAGCGAGCCCAGAACCAGCCAGATAAAGGCGCTGTCCAGCCTGGTCCACAGGAGCGCCGAGACAATAACCGCCCCGATTATAAGAGCCCCGCCCATAGTAGGCGTGCCTTCCTTCTGAGCATGAAGGATATACAGTGGCGGAGCTTCTTCCTTCCGCTCGTATTGCCTGAGATGGAAATGCTTCAATGCCCTGATCACCGCCGGTCCGGCACATACGCTTATTATAAACGCTGTCCCGGCCCCCATCACCGATCTGACTGTAATGTACTGAAACACCCGCATGGGCGAAAACCAGTCTGATAACTCATGCAGATAATAAAACATTTTCTACCTCAGAATTTTAAGCCGCACAAAATGCCGCCGTTGCCGCCAGGTCTTAAATTCTGCCGCCAATCAGCGAATGGCAGCCCAATCTAATCGTCTTCGCATCCCCACAACATTACAGAAGGAGGATCACCATTGGGCATCCTTGACAAGACAGCAGAACGACGGGCTGACTTTTCATTTTTGTTCCAGGCGCTAACAGCATCTGCGCGCTCTTTCCTGCCTCGCGCGCCTGTCCGTGTTACTGTGCCTTTGTTTTCTTTTATTGTATAACTCATCTGACTACCGGTCTTTTTTCCCAGATTTCCAACAGATCTTCAACTATTGTTTCCATCTTCACAAATCTTGAACCCTTGAGAAGAATCTCGGAGCGTTTGGCAACGTTCTCGGCAGCGATTTCAGCCGCTTGCCTGTTATTCTCCGCTAAGTAGACCGATTTAGTGGCTCCCCTGGTAATGCGAATCCCTTCGGCTATCTTCTCTCCTGGCTCCCCGATTAAAATAACCCCGTCCCAACACTTTAACCCTATGTATTGCCCGAGCCTCAGATGCTCCGAAGTCTCCGCTTTACCCAGCTCGGCCATTCCCCCGAGAATCAACCATCTCTTTTTATGATTCCGGGTCAGAAACGTATCTATTGCCGCGCGCATACTCAAAGGATTGGCGTTGTATGCATCGTTGATAACTTTCCTCGAAGCAATAATCCGGGCCTCCCAACGCATATGCGGCGGCCTGTAGGCCCTTATAGCCGCGCGGATAGATTCCCAAGGCGCCTTGTAGTGACGTGCGGCTGCAACAGCAATCATCAGGTTCATCAGGTTGTGTTCCCCGGGCACAGGCGCTTCAATTTCAACATCTTCTCCGGTTGCAACCTCGTGGATTTTAGCCAACCACTTCTCTCGATCCATAGAAATGCAATTGTATCCGCTGCCCTCGCCAATTCCAACAGTCAGAAGCCGGCAGTTCAAAGCAGCCCGTACCGCATCAAAAGAAGCCACAGGTTCAGGCATAATTGCCAATCCGTCTGGAGGAAGCGCGCGGATAAGTTCTGCTTTTTCCTCCGCAATGGCTTCAAGCGAAGCAAAGTGCTCAATATGAACCGGCGCAATTGTGGTTATCAATCCGACCTCAGGTCTTATTGCAGCGCATAACGGACGCAGTTCTCCGGGATGGTTGGTTCCAACTTCCAGAACACCCACCTCGGTGTTTACCGGCAACCCAAGTATGCTCAACGGCACGCCAATTTTATTATTCCAGTTGCCTATTGTCCGCCCTACATGATAACTGCTGCTGAGCATGTCTGCCGTAAGCTCCTTCGTCGTAGTTTTTCCGGCGCTGCCCGTTATCCCGACAACCTTTATGTCAAGCTCATCCCTGTAGCCTCTTCCCATGTCCAT
The DNA here is from genome assembly GCA_964543205.1 of uncultured Victivallales bacterium. Classification (GTDB taxonomy): domain Bacteria; phylum Verrucomicrobiota; class Kiritimatiellia; order UBA8416; family CAYSRM01; genus CAYSRM01. Next base: position 5,521 of record CAZIXB010000044.1, on the reverse strand, counting down.
TAGCGCTCTGGCCGTGTCGGGCACCTGCAACAAGGGACGATTCGGAAAAGAGTTTCCGTTGGACCAGTCAAAGAAGCCTCTCCAGTTTTCGTTCACAATCGAGGCCGCTGCACCCTTCTCAAAAGCGTCCTCAACAAAATCGTGCCCGTCAAAGCGTTCCCCTTTTAGCGCAACGTAAACATCCCCGCCATCAAGCAACCGTGTATCATGGCAGATTCTGCCTATTGAGCCGGGTTGAGAATACATCCAACGGCCACCGGTCCATTCCGCCAGTTTTTCAACCGCAATTTTTTTACTCATAGATACTTCCGCGCCACAAGCCTGTCATCAAACGGCACAGTCTTGTTTGCAAACTCCTGGAATGTCTCATGGCCCTTTCCGGCAATCAACACCACGTCGCCCTGCCGGGCGGATTCAACAGCCATTCGAATTGCTGATTCGCGATCCTCCACAACTTCATAGTCGGCGCCCGGACCGATGCCCTTTTCAATTTCGCGAAGTATTGCATCCGGTTCCTCGCTCCTGGGATTGTCAGAAGTCAGATAACACTTATCAGCAAGCTTCCCGGCAACTCTTCCCATCGCGGGCCTCTTGCTTCTGTCGCGGTCTCCGCCGCATCCGAAAACAATTATAAGACGGTTAGGCGTTATTTCCCGCAAGGTTGACAGAACATGCTCAAGTGCGTCGTCGGTGTGAGCATAGTCAACAAAAACACTGAACCTGCCAGAATGAACTTGTTCCAGTCTTCCGGGCACCTTTTGCGCCGATGCAAGGGACCGCAGCGACACTTCGGCCTCAATGCCAAGCGCCCCGCATATCGAGAAAGCAGCCAGGACGTTATAGATATTGAACCTGCCCAACAAGCTCGAGACCATCTTCCCTCCGCCCCATGGAGAACTTATCTCATACGAGCTGCCCTCATGGGTAAGATCTATGTTTTCAGCCGAAACATCCGCATTTCTCTCAATGCCGAAAGTCAAAAAAGTGGCGTCAATGTCCTCCCTTCCGGCCAACCGAACGGCAAACGGGTCGTCGGCATTGAGTATTGCAAACCTTTTTTTTCCAGCAGATCGAAGCTGCCGGAAAAGCATAGCCTTGGCTTCGAAGTAATCCTCCTGGGTCTTATGATAGTCCAGATGGTCGCGAGTGAGGTTGGTAAAAACCGCAATATCAAAGTTTACAGCCCGCACCCGCTTCTGCACAAGCGCATGAGAAGAAACCTCCATTACCACGCTGCCGCAGCCTGCCTCTTTCATCTTGGAAAGCAAAGAATGCAAAACAGGGGGGTCAGGCGTGGTTCTGGCGGCGGGTATTACCCTGTCCGCAATACGATACTCCACCGTGCCTATTACACCGGGATCCCGGCCTGCATCCTGGAGGACGCCCGCCACCAGGAAGGCAACCGTGGTCTTTCCGTTGGTCCCGGTTACTCCGATAACCTCCATGTTTTGAGAAGGCCTGCCATAATAGTTTGCCGAAAGATCTGCCAACGCATCGCGACAGTCGGGCACAACAACATGGCATGTGCCGCGAGGAATGCGCGCTGGCCTGTCGGTAACAATAACAGAAGCTCTCTTTGCCAGCGCATCTGATATGTAATCAGCTCCGTCCGCCTTCCGCCCTTTAATGGCTACAAAGGCATTGCCTTGTCTTACGCTTCTCGAATCGCATGTAATACCGCTGACATCTGCGGGAATCCTTCCTGAAACCGATTCGGTTTTAACCCCCCTTATAAATTTCCTGAACTTCATTTCTACAACCTGCCTTCTCCTTTAGAAGCTGGTTCCCGTAGAGCCTAGAACAGTCGAAGCAAGTCTCATCTTCAATCTTCGTTCTTTGGCCGAACAGACCCGATACCTCTGGCCATAGTCGGCCCCGAATCCTTTGCAGATCTCCCATCCCAGAGCGCCGAGAACTCTGGAACGACCAAGTATGCGGCTATCGTAATTTGCGCTGTCCTGAACTTTCATTGTCATCCTCCATATTCAAATTTTCAACATTCGCCGGATCACCGATACATATTGACGTAACGCGATCAATACGACTTCGATCGAACCAACCTGTAGGCAGGGAATTCACCCGAAGCATCCAGGTAGCGAAGGGAACCTGACGCAATCTCTTTGAATGCCGGGGCGGCAACCCGGCCTCCCGTATGCAATGGCTGCGGCTCATCCACCACAACAATTACTCCTATCTCCGGAGTTTCCACAGGAACAAAACCTACAAAGGAAGCGACATAGGCCTCGTTCGAATACCGACCGTCCACGGCTTTCTGGGCTGTTCCGGTCTTTCCTGCAACGGTGTATCCATCAATCCTGGCGCGCCTGCCTGTTCCCCCTTCGCCGGTCACACTGGCCAGGAGTTTCTTCATTGTCTGGGCGGTTTCATAAGATATCGGCTTTGCTATAATTTCCGGTTTATTCTCCTTAAGAATAACCCCGTGCGCCCGCTCAACTCTGTTCACTACGTACGGACGCATCAGATAACCGTCGTTTGCTATCGCGCAAACAGCTCCAAGCATCTGCAGGGAAGTCACCGCTACTCCATGGCCTATTGCAATCCTGGTCGGACTGATCTTTGTCCATTTTGAAACCGGATGCAGTATCCCCCGCTCTTCTCCAGGCAGATCAATACCCAGCTCGCTTCCTATCGAAAACATCTTCAGATACCTGTAGAGACGCTGATCTCCAGTCGCCAGCGCAATTTTAGCCGCTCCAATATTGCTGGATTTCTTGAGAATATCCGCAACGGTAAGCTCATCAAACGCGTGGTAATCGCGCAAAAGCCGTCTGGCATAACTCCAGGAACCGCCCTCACAATCAAAAACGTCCTCCGCTTTCACTACCCCATGATCAAGGGCGGCAGCCAGTGTAATTGCCTTGAAAGTTGAACCGGGCTCATACACATACCCGATAGCCCGGTTTAGACGGGAATCAGGAGTGGATGTTCTAAATTCATTCAGGTTAAAAGCCGGTCGGCTTGCCATTGCCAGAATCTGTCCTGTTCTTACCCGCTGAACAATCGCCCATGCTCCCTTTGCATTATGCCGGGAAACTGTCTCTTCCAGGACCTGCTCGACTATGTACTGGATGTTCTGGTCCAAAGCAAGGCGCACATCCGCGCCCTTGAGCGCCGGCACCCACTTGTCCCGGTGCCAGTACATTTCCTGGCGCAACGCGTTTACACGGCTTTCAACAAGACCCGGCGTACCCTTCAGATAACTGTTCATAGCTTGTTCAACGCCCGAACATCCAATTGCTTCATAATTCACAAAACCCAGAACGTGACACATAAACCGGCCTTGCGGATAATAACGGACAGTTGCGTCACGCAGAAAAACTCCCGGCAGGTTCTGGAGCGGTTCGGCGTCGCTCGCCGGAACATAACGCTTAATATAGGCAAATCTTTTGTCGTCTCGGTCAAGACGCCGGCGAATCTTCTTGATATCTATTTGCAGCGCATCGGCCAGGTTTTCCGAAACAATGTCAAGATTGTCCGAAGCGCTCACTTTCCATGGATCGGCGCAGACATCCTTTACGGCCAGATTCAAAGCCATGATGTTGCCGCCTTCGCTGCTGTCATAGATGTTGCCCCGCCCGGCAATGATGGATTTCTCCATGCTACGGTCAATGCTCGGGTCGTATTGCCATATATGCAAAAAGGCCAGGCGTGAACCCAGCCCCGACATAGCGGCCAAAAGGAAAACAGCTCCTACCGCAAACCTGAGTTTTATCGCCCGGTCATTCATTACGAACCCTTCTGTCCCTGGAAATATGGACCAGAGCATCCTCGCCTATGATTCTTCTGTCCGGATCAGGGTGGCGCAAAGGAAGGATCACAACCTGGTCCTTTCGGGGCCAATCCATAGCTATGTTCATTGCCCTGAGCTTACTCTCCAGATTTTGCGGCGACTTCATACGTGTCCATTTGTAATTCTCATTTACATAATTGCGCCGCAATTCCTCATTCTCAATTTCCAGCGCTTTTATCTCTCTTCCCACTGCCTCGCACCTGCATCCCAGCCACACATAGGCTAAAGCCAACGTCGAAGCAAAAATAACCACCATCGCAAACGGAACGGGAAAGATAAAGCCGTCCGCCTTCTTCTTCCTGTTGTTTCGTTTTGCCATATCACTCCTCCGTAATGCTGGAGTCTTTTTTTTCACAAACTCTCAGCTTTGCAGACCTCGACCTTGGATTTCGCTTCACTTCACTCTCAGAAGCGGTTACCGGACCGCGCGTAATAATCCGCACTCTGGGATAAACACCATTCCAGACAGCTCCGCCCCCTTGCAACGACTCCATCCTGCCGCGATGTTCCACAAAAAATCTTTTGACAATCCTGTCCTCCAGACTGTGAAACGATATCGCGGCAAGGCGTCCGCCGGGCCTTAGAAGCCCAAGCGCCGCATCAAGGCCTTTCTTTAAATTCTCAAGCTCATCATTAACCGCTATCCGTAACGCCTGAAAAACCCTGGTAGCCGGATGAATGCGGGAACCGTGACGCGGAACCGCTGATGACACAATGCTTGCCAGGCGGCCCGTTGATGCAACCGGCGCCTTTTTCCTCTCCATGACAATCGCCCTTGCAATCCTCCTGGCATAACGTTCCTCTCCGTAAACCCTGAATATTTCTTCCAACCGCTCTCTTTCACAGTTGTTAACAATATCTTCGGCCGTTACCTTCATCCTCAGGTCCATCCTCATATCAAGCGGCCCGTCTACCGCAAAACTGAAACCTCTTGATTTGTCTGCAAGCTGATTGGAACTTATTCCAAGATCCATAAGAATCCCGTCAACATCTCTTAAATTGTTTTCCCGGGCAAGGCGGTCCAACTCGGAAAAATCACCCTGTGCCACCTCGTGGCCGCTGCCATACCCGTTTAGCCGCCTTTTTACTTTACAGACAGCATCCTCGTCTTTGTCCAACGCCAGCAATTTCACGGGCTTCGATGCTCGCTTCAAAATCTCCTCGCTGTGCCCGCCCCCGCCGGCCGTGGCGTCCACATAGGTTCCTCCTGATTCGACTTGAAGGAGTTTCATAACTTCTTCAACCAGTACAGGTTCATGCATAATGCTCCATAATCAAATACAACCGGGAATCAGAAACCCACATATTGGGCGGCATCCAGAATCCCTTCCTTGCTCAGATCTCCGGATTCCTTCAGATTTTCTGGACTCCACAACTCAAACCGATCCAGAGCCCCAATCAAAACAACCTTCTCAACCAGACCCGCATATGCCATCAGCTCATCTTTTACCCGGATCCGGCCCTGTGAATCCCATGATACAAGGTCCGAATGAGAAGCAAGAACACGGGCAAACTGCCGGGCCTTGGGATCAGCTATCGAATGTTCACGCATGGTCTTGATCCTTCTTACAATCTCAGAAGCCGGATAAACCGAAAGACACTTGTCGTGGACATCGGGCAACACATAAAGGCTCTTCGACTCTTTCACCTGGGCACGCCATTGAGAAGGAATAGTCAACCTCTTCTTCGGATCAAGAGTATGCTCGTACC
>CAZIXB010000043.1:0-11772 GCA_964543205.1 uncultured Victivallales bacterium | reverse complement strand
GGTTGCTGGATGCTAGATACTGGATGCTGGATACTGGTTGCTGGATACTCAAATCGTAATCATAATCGTAATCGTAATCACAGTCGTCTTTCACCCCAAAACCGATTACGATTACGAACTGGGGCCGCTGGCCTTAGCCTGCTCTCAGCGCTCCCCGTCCTGCATATTTTTCAATGCAACAGTTTCTTCAGTGTGATAGCCGAGCTTGACGCTGATAATACGCGCGTTGCCATAGTCGGCCACAAAAAGGCGCCTGTCGGTGTGTGTCGCCAGATAGGCCGGACGGATAAATGAGGTTTCGTCGCCTCCGATCGAACGCGGATCGGGCGGCCCGCCCTCTTTCACCAGCGGCACACCTTCGTCCACATTGCCGTAGTCGCCGATGCGCACAATCAGATTGCCGGCCGGATCGACAACGGCAACAGAGAAAAGATCCAGCTCGGGAAGAAACGAACGCTCAAAATAGTCAAAACTGCCGCGGAAATTCCAGCAGACGCAGCCGCCGCCGATCACCGCAGCCGCGCGATTGAACCCGGCAAAACCGATTCCGCCATAGAACCATTCCGCTCCGTTTACCCATCCTTCATCCAGTTCCATAGGGCGGGCGGGCTGCTCGTCTTTTTGCAACGGTACTACAGCATGGTGAGGAGAGCGTATGCGGACCCTGGATCTTGGAAATTTCATGGCGGTGCCGGTTAATCCGCGGAAATAGGGAGCGCCATCGGGCAGCATGCGGTTGGCGTGCGCATACGCGTAAATGCTGTGGTCCCGGTCTGAAATCGCGATGCCGTCCAACCGGCGCAGGCCTGGCGCCGCGTCCTCGATAACCAGTTCTCCATGCTTGTTCCAGACATGCACTTCGCCCCAGCGCCGCCGACCCGGAAAAGCCATCGGCTCGTACTGTTTTTTCTCTTCATATACTGACTTCGCATGCCGCCGCAAAGCGGATAATTGACGACTCAAATCCCGGTTCGGGGCTTTGCTGGTTACGGAAACGACCAACAGCTTTTTGGGCGACACATACATGCCGCCCATGCTCCAGTTCACCGGGCGAGCGCCGCCGGGCAACGGCAAAGCGGAGATCACATTACCGCTCCTGCCCCCGCCGCCACGGGCAAACCCGACCCCGTCGTGTTTCTCACCGTAATCCCAGGGAATCTCGCGCCAGTTGGCGGCGTCATAACGCGCTATCAACTTGTCGGTCCGCAAATAGGCATGGCCGTTCAAATCGAAGGCCATATCTTCCGCATCGAAAGGAAGCTGCACAATTCGCTGCCGTCCGGTCTCGGGATCAATCTCCACCAGATCCCGGAATGATTTCTGGAATCCAATCGGTTCGCCCAGGTAGAGACGTTTATTCCGCGGATTGAAATAGAGCCGTTGAGCAGCAAACGAGGGCGGACTGATTCGCGCCAACTTAGCGGCCGCCTCTTCTCCAAAATGGCGTTTTATCACCCATTTGCCGCCTTCTTCTTTCAGTATCCGCACCCCGTATTTCATCCATTTACGCCGCACTAAGCCCGAAGCAGCTCCCGCATTCCAACTCATGGCGGCCTGTGTTACTTCATGGCGGCGGCCAACGGCCCAAAGCGTTGGTTCTTCCGCCCACGAATCAAGAGCAACCGAATAGATCTGTCCGAACATGTACAGGTGATTAGAATCATGGTGGCCAAGCGGCAGCGTCTGCCGTACAGGATCGCCTGCCGGTTTTTTTAATGTCCCAAGCCGGGTCAGGGTGGGTTTTATCTTGCGCAACTTTGTGGTCTCTTTGCCGTTCTCCTTGTATGGATAACCTGAAACAGGCCAGGAAAAAGCGTATATCTCGCTTGTGTGAGCATGAACGGATACTTTCGCAGGCCGGATGACAGGCAACGACTTTACCAGGGATCCATCCGGTGTGAAGACTTGTATCCTGTCGTTAAGATAATCGGACACGTAAACCCGACCCTCTTTGTCCACTGCGACCGAGGTGGGGACATTGAATCGATCATCGCCGCTTCCCGCGCCGTCCTGGGTCATGACGCCGGCGAACACCTTTGGCTTCTCGTTTGTTTCGTAGTTAAGCCGGTACACCCCATGATAAGCTGCTCCGCCTCCGCGGGATTTTGTCCACATATATCCTGTCAAGTACAGATGACTGCCATCAGGACTGAAAGCCATACTGCTGGGCGACATATGGAATTTTTTGTTGCCTTCCCAGGGGCCGGCCATTCCTCCCAGTTTTGTGTAGAACTCGATTTTCGGTCCTTCGAAAGGAAGCCCTCCGCTCGTGCCATTGCCGGCCAGACGGTTCAATTTAATAAAACCCAGCGCAATCCGGCTTGGCGCCCCTGGCATGGGCTGCACAGCCATGGCCCGGGCGGCTGTTGTCATGCCGAACTTTACCTTACCGGCCTCAAACAGGGCGCTGGTTCCCGAGGTCAGCAGAGTGGACTGAACGAAACCCTGCATAACAGGCATCTTTCGCCCGGTTTGCGGCACGACATGGCGGGGCAATCCGATGATCTCCGGAATGGTACCGGCCGGAGGCGGCACAAGTGTCTTCGCGTATTCACCCTCGTGTGTAAACAACCTTAGATGATCGACGCCTCTTCCCTCAAACACATATACGCCTTCGGGAGCCGCATGAAGCAGCGGCGCCGTTGTGGAAATTCGCTTTTTGGGACTCCAGAACAACGTCCGCTCAAAGCGCGGCTTGAGACCAAGGGACACGCGAACCACTACAGAGTCCTTGTCGTCCACGTACTTGCCTTCGTCGTCTTTCCCGTCCCATACAAGCTTTTGCGCCTTTGAGTTCCAGCGGAACGGTTCAGGAGCGCGCGGCCCCAGCACGCCGCTTGCCAGGTGCCTCAGAATGCGTCCATCCGAATCCTCAATGGCCACAGTTGCATCGCACCAGCCCTGAACCTCAAACTCGATCTTTACCCGATCCTTGCCCTCCCGTGTAACAACAGGTTTTCTTGCAAACTCAAAAACATTATCGCGCTTTGCCTTGAATTCATCGGCCGGTTCCAGCTTCACGACCCGAACTCTTTCCTTGCCGGACACATCCATTCCGAATCCCCGGGGACGCAGAATACGGTCCGCCGCACGACCGGCCTCCTGGTCATGAATATTTACGGTCACCGGCGCTGCGCCGCGCAGCATGGCCGCATCAATAATAAAATTTACCCCGCTTTTACGGCCAATGCTTTCCAGCGCTTCTTTTAACGGAACATTGTCCAGGCGGATAGACAAACGAGTGTGTACAGAAGCATCAGCCAATCCAAGAAAAACAAGCCATACCAATCCGGAAACGATGTATTTTTTTGCTCTCGCGGTCTGCCTTTTTACAAACATGTGTTTTCTCTATATGTGGCGTTCTGCTCAGCCGAGCTTTGCGCCCAATGTGCTGGAACGTTGCATCAGGCGATCCTGAACATAAACAGTTCCATTGCGCCCGGTTTCAAAATGGTGCTCAAGCACAGCCAGTATGGCTTTTTCTCCCATCTTCCGAAACGGAATCCGGCAGCTCGTCAAATCGCTGCACAACCCGGCGCGAAACGCCGTATCGCCGAATCCCGCCACTGCCATATCAACTCCCGGTTCAATTCCTCTTTTTTTCAGGCTCTTCATCGCAGCCAAAGCGCGCCGATCATCGTAAGCAAACAGCGCCGTAGGAGGGTCAGGCAAGCCAAGAGCTTGATCAATGGCCCGGTCAACCTCGCGCTCAAGGATATCCTGGGTTGAGGCCACTGAAACCGGCGGAGCCACAACAAGATCCCCGTCATCCGGCAGGCCCTGTTCGTCCATCGCCGCCCTGTAGCCCGCGTATTTGCACGAGTTCCATCCGGATCTGTCATCAATATCCAGAAAAGCAATGCGCCGGTGCCCCAACGAAATCAGGTGCCGTGTCACCGCAAGGGAGCCGGGAAAAGTTTCATCATTAACGGTTATCACGGGAAGCCCCTGACACTGCTGATCCACCACCACGATTGGTTTGCCGCGCAACCGGATCAAGCGATGAACAAGATCGTGCCGCATGAAGCGTATAAAGATGAATCCATCCAGCCCCCTGATTTCCCTGGTATCTTCAAGAGCGCCACGATCCTTCTCGTTGCGCCATTCGTAAATTTTTAAATCAATAGACGCAGGTCGCGCCCGCGACGCAATTCCTTTTTTGATATCGGCAATTGCCGCCTGTGAAGGAACGGAAAGTGCATGCGTATTGGCTATTACCCCCACGGTGCGGACTCGCGAGCGTTGCTTTTTCTGGCCGGGGGTCAACGCAAATGTCCCGGCCCCGTGCCGGCGCTCCACTACTCCGTCGGCTTCCAGAACATCCAACGCCCGTTGAATAGTCTGACCCGCCACGCCAAGGCGCCCTGCCAACTCGCGATACCCGGCAATGCGCTGACCCCACAGTCCGCCTTGTTCAATTTCATCTTTAATCCGGCGACAGGTCTGATCAAGTTTGGTTGCCCGGGAAAAACCATTACTATTATATGAGTTCTTTATTTTACCGCCTGCCCAGATCTATTCAGACTATTTCTTTTTATACCGGTACGCCCACATCGAGCCGTTAGCCCTGCCGTCGGTGCCGACGTGAAGAAAGAACACATTGAGTTCAGGATCGTAGAACCCGTTCCAATATGCGTTGGGCCTCTTGCGGGTCATCGCTTCGGGTTCCTCGGAAACCGTAACCCATTTGTTCTCTTCGGGATGATACGCATAGATGCCGGCAACCTCGCCCCTTTTCTTTTTCACCCTGTGATGGAAAAGAACAGCGGCATCGTTGACTGAATCGTAGAGGAACATCGCCCGGTTGCTCGAATAACTCTGGGCGGTTGGACGCCCCTCAGGCTCAAGATGCGCAAACGTTTCAGTCTGCACGTCGAATTTGTAGAGCGCGCTGCCTTCTTTGATTACAGGAAATATTCCGCCGCCCATGTAAATACAGTCTCTCTTGCTGTCGTAGCAGACGTTGCTGTCCATATCCCACGGCGGCGTTTTCCCTTTACGACCAATAGTCGACCATTCCCGTTTTTCCGGATCGTACCACCCGAACGGATAACTTCTTTTACGAAAACCAAATGCCTTCTTCACACTGGGCACGTAGACGAGCGTCGCGCCAAATCCGCCGATTTTAAAGCGCCGATGCGGCTTCTCAACCCTGTAAATCTCCCACCGATCCTCAACTGTATTGTATATCCATGGGGTGGTGAAATTTTTCTTAGACTTGGCTTTCTTGTCGTCCTCAGATTCCTCCGCCTCTTGCTTCTTCTTAGCTTCCTTATACGCATCCTGCGCTTCTTTCCGGCCCTTGATCTTTGCTCCCAAATAGCTGCCGCAGGTCGTCCTCATTAAGGCTTTGCGATCGGTGTCGTAAGTAACCTGCATGTAGGCGTGAACTCCCACTGCAACCGGAACAGGATTGCCATCCTTGTCAACCTCGAAGCCCGTTTCCGGATCGATGCTGATCGTTTCGCTATAGCCGCCCCTGGCAGGCGTGCCAGGATACACGCAGATCCAGCGGTGCTGGTTGGCGTCGTAGAACCAGACATCGTCCATGCCGTACCCGTCAGACTTGATATGCCCGTGCGGACCCTCGCCAGTGAGAAACGCCCCGCGCATCTCCGGCGCGTAGGGCATAAGCGGCGCCCAGCTTCGCCCACAGGCCGTTCCCCACTTGGGATCGGCTTCCGGCCGCCCGAGCTCGACCCACTCATTATCCCCCAACGCCTTGATCTTCTCCAGATGCTCGCCCTTCGGCTCGCTGGGCAGATCCTTGAGCGGACCCTTGCGCTGTTCGGCTGACTGTGCGTTGAGTATACACCCCAGGCTCCATACCGTTGCCATTGTCAGAATTGTCAGTTTACTCTTTTTCATGCTTGCTCCTTTGCGTTGTATTTATATTTAGATTCCGTTGAAAAACGCTATTTTTAAGATGAATACAGATACTGCCCTACCGCAATTCGTAATCGTAATATTGCTCGTAATCGGTTTTGGGATGCAAGCCGATTACGATTACGATTAAGATTACGAAAAGACAAATAGAGCAGACGTCGCATCAGTTCTCTTTTTTCAACAAAATCATATTTACTGAACAGACCTTTTATCCTAACCGGCTATTTATTTTTCTTATACCTGTAAGCCCACATCGTTCCGTTTGTTCGTCCGTCAGTTCCCACAAACAGGAAATGAACGTTCAACACAGGATCATAGAATCCGCTCCACTGCGGCCATCCGGGATTTTTCTTGGACGTGAAGAACTCCGGCTTTTCGACAACTGTCTCCCACCTGTTTTCATCAGGATGGTAGGCAAATATCCCCGCCAGATCGTCTTCTTTGTATTTCTCTTTATGTTTATGCAGAAACAGAACAGCCGCGTCATTCACTGAATCGTAGGAAAAAATGGCAGTGTTGCTGGAATAACTCTGCAATCCCGGATCATCTTTCGGCTCCAGGTGCACGAAGCTCTCGGACTGCACATCAAACGCGTACAACGCGCTGCCTTCTTTGATTACAGGGAAAATACCCCCGCCCATGTAAATCCGGTCCCTCTTGCTGTCATAGCAGTTGTTGCTGTCCATGTCCCAGGGAGGCGTCTGCCCTTTCCTCTTGATGGGTTCATATTTTTTTGTGTCAGGATTGTACCACCCGAAAGTATAGCTTCTCTTTCTGAATGCGAACGCTTTCTTTACAGTTGGCACATAGACAAGAGTTGATCCGAAGCCGCCAACCTTCAACCTATACGGTTTCGGGCAGCGATAAATTTTCCAACGGTGCTCAACCGTATCGTAAATCCAAGGAGTGTTTGTCATCTTGGGTTTTTTATCGTCTTTTTTACCTTCTGAGTCCTTGTTTTCGTTTTCCTCTTTCTGTTTCTCTTTCCATTCTTTATATGCCTCAATCGTTTCTTTCCGGCCCTTGATCTTGGATTTCAAATAGCTTCCGCAAGTGTTCCTCATCAACTGTTTGCGATCAGTGTCGTAGGTGACCTGCAGATAAGCGTGAACCCCGACAGCGACCGGTACGGGATTGCCGTCTTTGTCAACCTCACGGCCTGTTTCCTTGTCAATGCTGACCACATCCTTATAGCCGCCGCGGGCCGGAGTGCCGGGATACACGCAGATCCAGCGGTGCTGGTTGGCGTCGTAAAACCACACGTCGTCCATGCCGTACCCGTCAGGCTTGATATGGCCGTGCGGCCCCTCGCCGGTGAAAAAAGCCCCGCGCATTTCCGGCGCGTACGGCATACGCGGCGCCCAGCTTCGCGCCATGGCCTCGCCCCACTTGGGATCGGGGGCGGGCGCGCCAAGGTTTACCCATTCGTTATCGGCCAGCGCCTTGATTTTCTCTAGATGCTCGCCTTTCGGCTCGCTCGGCAGATCCTTGAGCGGCCCCTTGCGCTGTTCAGCGGCTCCGGCGACGCTAACGCATAAAATACTAATTCCAATTGCCAGTAATGATGCGTTTGTGATTTGTGTGAATTTATTCATGTTGACTCCCTCCTTGTTGCTTCTCAGGTCAGTTTCATCACTTACAAAGAATAACTAAACATACACAGGTTGTCAAAAAACATTTATATAATGTTCAAATGTTGATTCCGCCTAAAAAACCAACTGGCCGCGCTGGATGCATGCTGGATGCTGGATGCTGGATGCTGGTTGCTGGATGCTGGATACTGGTTGCTGGATGCTAGATACTGGATGCTGGATGCTGGATGCTCAAATCTTAATCCTAATCGTAATCGTAATCTTAATCTTAATCGTCTTTCACCCCAAAGAAGCGATTACGATTACGAACTGGGGCCGCTGCCTTTATTCTTCCTGCTCTCAGCGCTCCCCGTCCTGAACATCCTTCAAAGCAACGGTTTCCTCGGTGTGATAGCCAAGCTTGACGCTTACAACCCTTGCATTGCCGGGATCGGCGGCAAACAGGCGGTTATCGGTATGTACTGCCAGGTACGGCGCGTGCATGAACGCGGTTTCGTCACCTCCGATTGAACGGGTGTTCGGCGGAACATCTCTGCCTTGAACCAACGGAACGCCGTCATCCACGTTACCGTATTGCCCGATCCGGGCCATGATGTTGCCGGCGCTGTCCAGCACGCCCACACTGTAGCGGTCCACTTCCGGCGTGAAAGTCCTGGCGTAATAATCAAATGCCGAGCGGTTGTTCCAACATGCGCAGGCCGTGGAATAACTGCTGCCAAAACCTACGCCGGGTTGAATCCAATGCGCATTTTCGACCCAGGTTTGCGACATGTACAAATCATGCGGGCGCTCAGGTTTCTGATGCATCGGAACCGGCGTTCCCGAAGTCGTACGCAAACGCGCAGTGGCAGGCGTGAACTTCATAAGCGTCCCGGCGTGATCGTTAAAATGGCGCTTTCCCCGTATCATGGCCGGCGCCGCGGCGACAATATAGATGTCGCCGCGCGAATCAATGAATGTCCCGTGCGCGCCAGCCCAGCCGGGCAATCCGGGAATGACATCGTCATCAATCATCTTGCCGTATCGGTTCAGCAGATGAACCAGTGTTCCGCCCATCCTGCCGCCGGGCGTGTAATGGCGACCGGGATAAATATGAGGTTGGTAATTCTTTTCTGTCTCAATCCGCTCACCGCCCCTGTGGCTGTCCAATGTTGAGCTGTATATTGTCGAAACCACAATCTCACCGCGCGCATTCACATGCATCCCGCCAAGGTGGAACCCGCTGCGCCCTGGAAACATCGCGCCGCTGATTACTCTGCCCGATCGTTCGCCGCCGCCACCGCCAAAATGATATGCCTTGCGCTCTTCGCCGTAGTCAAAAGGCACTTCCCGCCACGTATCAGCACGATAGCGAACCACCATTTCAGACGAACGCAGGTAGACATGGCCATGCTGGTCGAATGCCATATCTTCAGAACTCATTGGAAGATTGATATTGCGGACCCGGCCGGATCGGGGATCAATCTGTAACGCGCGCTGAAACGCCTTACCCCAGGCTGTATCCCCTTCGAAGAGGTAGAGGTTCCCGTTGGCCGGGTTCACCGTCAGGCGTTGCCGGTTATGGCGGCCTGGGCCGGTGCGCACAACAGCGCGCTTTGCCTCCGCAAGTAAATCCCGTTTAACCTGCCATTTGCCGTTTTCCAGCGCCAGCACAACCAGGCCGCGCCCGCGCGAACGTCGCGACCCTACCGGTGATGGCGCCGTGATCCAGACCCGAACTGGATCGGAACCGAAATCAACCGTAGCCTGTATTTCCACATTTGACGCGCGCGTCCGTTCAAGCCCAGTCACTTTCTGCAAATCCCAGGATTCCTGCTTCCCTTTTCCGCCGAAGGACGGCAAACGGGTCAAACGAAAATACGTCTGCTTCTCCTTGCCATCTATGGACGGGCGTGTGCCCCAGAACTTATTGGCCGAGGGCAAAGGCAGAGCCCATGAAAAAACATAGATTTCACCTGTCTTAGGATCAACATCAAGCAATACCGGCCGCCGAACCTTCATAGTCTTGAGATGCTTGCCGTCAGGATCGAACACCTGAATGCGGTCGTTATGATGGTCGGCCACGTACACGCGTCCACGCGCGTCGCAAGCAACATCGGCAGGCATATTGAACTCGCCATCGGCGGAGCCTGACTCCACCTTTCCCGCGAATTGCTTAACATCACCGTCGGCATCAAACCGTGTTCGCTTGACCTGGTGGCGCCACAATGTAACGCCGCCATGTCCGGCAAAGGTTTCGTTATACATGGTCAGGTACAGCCACTTGCCGTCCGGACTTATTGCCCCCCGGCGCGGACTTGCGTGTTTGATTGCGGCGCCCTTGTGTTCATGCGAGCCTTTCCACAGCGCTTTGTCACTGCGGAAGGCAATGTCGCGACCGTGAACGCTCAAACGTCCAACTCCGCCGCCAGCCGTTGTAAACCTGCTGAAGCGGTGGCCGATCAGGGCCACCTTTCCGTCCGCAACAGCAATCCCGCGGGCCGCCGTTCCGTCCATACCGCCGTTTGCAATAGTTTTGGATTGGTGCCCTTTGTAAGCGTCACCGCGATAGGTTGGCGTAAAGCAATTGTCCCCGCTCATCAACAGAGTTGTCTGCAACCAGTTCGGCTTGATCGGGATCTCCGGCCCGTCCGGAAATTTATGGCGTATCAACCCCTGCATCTCTTCGACCTTCTCAGCCGGAAACGGATACACGGCACGGACGTAATTGCCCTCACGGTCAAACAGGCGAACCTGGTCAATACCGCGCCCGCTATTGAACACGAAAATCCCTTCCTTGCCGGAGGCAAGCGCCCAGACGTCTCCGGATCGCTTAGCCGGATGCCAGTAGAGCGTGCGCTCAAAGCGCGGTTTCAGCCCCAGCGCCACGCGCACCCGGACACGATCCTTGTCATCAACATATTTGCCCCTGTCATCCTTGCCGTCCCAGACAAGAGTCTGCGACTTTGAGTTCCATTGAAATGGCCGGGGCGCGCTTGGTCCCAGCACACCGCTGGCAAGGTGCCGCAAAATATTGCCGGATGTATCCTCAATAGCCACGGTAACATCGCACCATTCCTTTGTCTCAAAGGCAATTGTAACCTTGTCGCCCTCGAGCGTCAGCGTAGGCTTACGGACGAATTCAAACGACTCTTCACGGCTGACGCTGAAAATGTCGGAAAGCGGACGCGGGACAACACGGATTGAGGAGCCGTCAGTATTGGCCATGGTCAAATGAACAGGACGCAGCAACCGTGTGGCTACGCGCCCGGCGGCAACATCGTTCATAGCAAGCGTCACCGGCGACTGTTTTGCCACAAAGCTCTGGTCAACTTGAAAGCTTACTCCCGCCTTCTGTTCCAGATCTTGCAGCGCGTCGGCTAAGGGAAAATCCCGGAAATCAACACTGATCTTTTTATGGAGCGGCGAGTCGGCCAGCCCGATACTCGCGCTAATCATCAGTAATCCTGCAGCCATCATTGTCCGTTTTAACTTCATTGTAACTCCTGTTTCCGCGTTGCTTAAAAAACACGAAATGCTCATGCTTCCCAACAGCGCGTGGCTAAGCCTATTTCCGCTTGTACCGGTACGCGAACATGGTTCCGTTGTCGTCGCCGTCGCTTGCCGTGTGCATCATATGCGCGTTCAACACCGGATCGTAGTATCCTGTCCATGTCGGGTTCCGCCCACGATTGAGCTGCTTAACATCCTGCTCGACGATTTCCCATTTGTTTTCGTCGGCATGGTACGCGTATATCGTGTGCGTTTCGGTCTTGCTCCCTCCGGTCTTCCTCCCTTTTTTAGGCCGGAAGAAAAAGAGCATCACCGCGTCGTTTACGCTGTCATAGTAGAACATGGCCCGGTTCGTGGCGTAGGTTGTCGGAGTCGGCGTCATTTCAGGCTCCACCTTGTGGAAGGTTTCGGTCTGAACGTCGAAATACCACAAGGCAGTCTCGCCGGGTTTGAGCTTGGGTTTGGCATACAAGCCGCCGGCAATATAAATGCGGTCGCGCTTGCTGTCGTAGCAGGCATTGACATCAATGTGCCACGGCGGCCTGTCGCCTTGCCTTTTAACTTTAAACCACTCTTTTTCATCCGGATCGTACCAGCCGAACGTCGCGTTCCACCGCATGTAGCCGAATACCTTTTTCACAGTCGGAACATAGGTCAGCGTCGTCCCGAAACCGCCTCGCGAAGCTTTGTTTTTTGTCCGATAGCGCTCGAACCGCCCGGTTCTCGTATTGTAGATGTACGGGCTGCTGTCCATTCCGTCCCAAGCCGGCGTCTCTCCCTCTTCCTTGGCTTTCTTAACGGC